>JBJKQC010000354.1:0-7192 GCA_046705745.1 Dehalococcoidia bacterium | reverse complement strand
AAGGGTGGCGTCGCATTGAACATGGGGCCTGCGGCGACCGCCGTCGTGGGGCTCGTGAGGAGGCTGAGCCGGTCCATGGAGGGGGCGCCAGGGTCCGATGCCGGCAGGCCGTTCCCCATGGCCGTCCCATTGCACGCCGCGGGCCAGGCCCCTGCCCCGGGCGTGTCCACCTCGCCGTACCACGATGGAACGGTCGCCCGCGTGTACTGACCGCCCCACACGCTGTCGGGGAAGTACCCCATCCAGTCGCCGTTGACCGAGACCCACCAGGCCCCCTGGTAGTGCTCGATGCCCAGCGTGACCGAGCTGCCGGACAGCGGCATGTTGGGGTAGGTGGTCTTCGAGACCTGCACCCATCCGCAATTGACGTAGCTGCACGCCTGGCCATCGATCCACCTATTCACAAAGAGGTGGGTCGCGCTCGTGGGCCAGCGGTCTCCCAGCACAATCGACTCACAGCTGCCCTTGCACCAGCCCACCTCGACGGACTGTTTCGTCGTGCCAGTGTTGATCTCGGCCACGGAGTGACCGTTCCCGCCGCTCAGCTGGGGGTCCGCCAGCGACAGCACGGCGGCCAGGCCGGTGCCGTCCGGGACGTTCTGCTGCGCCTGGGCCCAGCCGTAGGTGTTGCTGTACTCCTGTACAGCGTCCACTACGCCAGGCGCGTGCATCGGGGTGGGCAGCGACGCGTCGGCGGCCAGCGGCAAAGGCGGCGGCGACAAGGTGGGCGTGAGCGTCTGGCTGGGCGTCGAGGTTGGAGTGGGAGTTGGGGTCGATGCCGGTGTCGCGATCGGGGTAGGCGTCGGGGTAGCCGTCGGGGTAGCCGTCGGTATTACAGTGGGTGTCTCCGAGGGTGGAGCCTGCCAGGTTAGGTGTCCGTCATGGGCGAAGGTCTGCGGACCGACCACGGTATACCCGGACAGGTCCGCGTGCGCCCTCCCACAGGCGATAGCCGTTGCGTCACCGTGCGAAAACGCATCGCCTTGATAGGAAGTTACGTCCCCTGACACGTACGGCGCGATCGTCGTCGGGTCGCTCACCCAGAAGTCAATCTGGTCGGTCTGATATGCGGTCCAGACGGCTGGTGTCGCCTCGTGGTCTGCTGTGTCCATCACCATTACGGCAAGTTGCTCGCCCACGCCGTACGCTGCGGACACCCGAATGTTCTTCCCCCACTGGAGGTCCTTCCAAGCGGTCGGGTCGGCCAGGACGGAGAACCAGGCCGCATTGTCATAGGCTGACGTCGCTGCGCCCTTGCGATAGTCAGTGGAATAGAGCAGGGCAGCGACTGCCGTACACTCCGACGTTCCTGGCATCTCGAGCGGTGGTCCGCCAACCCACGGGACTGGCTGAATGTTCGGTCCAAGTGTGGGTGCCGGCGTCCTTGAGGGAGTGGAAGTAAGCGTTGGCGTTGCCGTGGGATTGGGCGGTGTCGATGTGGGCTCAGTGGCGGCGGTCGGCGTGGGCGTTGCCGTGGGAGCGGAAGATCGCGTCGTAGTACCGACGGTGGCCGTGGCGGATGGAATCGCCGACGGTATTGGTGTCCCAACCGGCGCCGGGGTCATGGTCTCGCCTGACTTGGGGGTCCCCGTTTCGCCTGAAGGGTAGGCGGGCGTCGGTGTGGGAGTGCAGGCAATGACCGCGCCATCGACAAGCATCAAAGCCACTCCCACCAGCACGCAAGTCCGTTTCGTCCAATGCGTCGTCAGTTTGACTCGAATTGCCACTTTCCCCATTTCCCCCTCCACAACCCGCTCGCCACGCTTCCGCAATTATGCAGTGATTCAAGGCGGTGGCTGAGCGCTTATCCAGCGCACGCCGCCGAGTGCATATGAAACAAACGACAGGAAAGCGCGACCGTCAGCCCAGCAAAGTGCTCGCTGATAAAGCAGGGATGTAGGTGTTCGAACAGGCGCAGGAACAACCGCATTGCTGCGATCAGTCAAAGCCGGCTGTGGCAACCAACGGATGCACGATAATTGGAGATTATTCCGAGTAGGAAGAGCACTTATATTGGGCTCCAGTTTCGTTGACGGAAGCTGATGTGTCCGGTCGTTTCGATGGTAATACAAGGAAAGAAGTAGCGAATTGCCCCAACTGCTAATGACAACAATGGCTAGTCCTATTTGCCATGATAGGAATATGTCAATAATCAGGTGCAGATCAAACCTTGTCGTTTGGTAATCCCAAAGGAAGACTAAGTTAATTGCCTATTACAGGTTTCAAGGAACGACCCAAAGCCCCTAGATCATGTGCTTGTCCGCAGGTAGCAAAGCGCCGTCGGGGATTAACGAAAGCGCTCATCGGGAATGGCGGGCACACAACGCCGCGACGGCGGCGGCTGGCATGGCAAGGACAGGGCCTTTCGGTTTTGGTCCTGGCGAATAAATTCGCGGCCGGAGGGCTTCGCCACGAAGGCCGCCTGAGTGGGCCGGGGAACCAGTCGGCTCATGTTTCGCTTTTGCACAGGAAGCATTGGCCCCCATGCTCAAAGAACCGAAAGACCCAGCGAGCGAGGAGGATGGAACTTTTCGGCGGAATTGTCCGTCATACAATGGGAAGCCACTTGGAAGGGGGCGAGGTATGAGAAAGCTCGCAACGACCGTGCCGCTATTCCTGCTGATGGCGACCGCGGCCTGCGCTTCGCCGAGCGTCCTCGGCGATCCAATAAGCTCGGCGGGAACGCCCCCGCCGTCACCCACCTCATCTCCGGGTTCTCAGACCATCGGCGGAGGCGGGGAGTTCCTGCCGGGCCAGATTATCGCGTTCATCCCGGTCTATCCTGGCGCCGTGGGGGCTACCGATATAGGCCCACAACCCGAAGCAGGACCTTATCCTGAAAGCCTCCCCATGTGCGTAGGACCGCACCCGGAGTGCCCACAGCTCGAGACAGCCACCGCCGATTTCTTCACCGAGGACTCTGCTGGGACAGTTCTTGACTGGTACCGGAAGCAGTTGGCCAGCATGGGCTATACAGGAGGCGGGACCGGTACCGCCAGCAACAACAAGACAGGGTGGACAATGTCCGACACCGTCTTCGATGTTCCTGAATATCCAGGCTTGAAAGTCCAGGTGAACGTTTATCCGTACCCCGAGCCCGGCGTTACCACCGCCTTCGCCATCTTGGTGTACTACCTTCGGCCCATTCCCCGGCATGCGGCCGAGCGCCTGCCATCGGACATCATGCGGGTGGAGGTGACGTCGGATTCAGCGAGCAGTACCCCCACGACCTCCAACACGGTGACGAATACGGACACCATCAAGCGCCTGGTGGACCTGGTAAACAGCTTGCCGGTGCAATTGACCGGTGTAACCAGTTGTCCTCCATTCCCCGCCGGCGCCACGCCGACTCCCCCGCTCATCCTGCAGTTCGTCGATGAGCACGGGCTATCCCGGACGATCACGCTGCGCAAGTGGTGCGGCGGGGCCTTTGTCGAAGTGGCCTTCCCGCCGTACCCGGCTCTGAGTGACCAGCACCAGAAGTTGTGGGACCTGGTCCAGGGCATCCTCGCTGGGACGGCGCCGTCCGGAGGCTGAGGGCTATTCCGGAGCACGGCGGAGGAGGGTAGAAAAATGACAAGGGACCTGCTACTAGTCAAACGCCATTTGCTTGGCTTGGTCTTTGCGCTGGTAGGCGCAACGGCGTTGCTCGCGGGATGCGGCGCGACTATCCCGGCCAGCGCGCAGCCGGGGCAAACGGCCACGGTTGCCACCCAGGCAACCACGACGACAGCGACGCGAACGGTCGGCTCCGCTGCGGCGTGTCCCACTCCAGCGGCGACACCGACGCTTCAGCAAACGTCGACGCCCACGCCGAACCGAGCCGAGTGGGGCACGCCTGCACCACCTGCGACGCCCCATACGCTCAGCGTCGATCGTATCGTGGACCTCAGCCCGAACACTCCATTAGCGGATAAGTGGGAAGTCATCTTCCGATCGCCGAGCGGTGAGTACACGGGCTACCTGGTAGCCCTCGGCACCAAGAATATGTCCACGCTCTCAGGTAACCCATGCGACGTCCTGGTGAGCGTCATTCCGCCGGCTAGCACGATGGGTATTGAGCCACCGACGCCGACGCCTGCGCCGATGCTGGCGGCCACCCCAACGCCAACACCCTAGAGGCTGGGGGGCAATCCCATGAGCATTCGCTTAGCACTGTCTCTTCTCCTGCTGATCACCGGGCTGCTGGCTGCGTGTGGCGTTGCGCCGGCGGCGCAGACAGCGACCACGGCGAAAGCAACGTCGACGCCCGGCCCACCCACGCCGACGCCAGGCACGCCGACCTACTCGGCTACGGCTAGCGGTACCCGACTGCCTTCGCCGTACGAGGACTCGGCCAACCTGGCAGCGTATCCCGACAGGGTTAGCGGGTTGTTGGGGCAGGTGGTCGAGCGCACCGGCACACGAGAGACGCCTGATGCCAGCCCCCTCTATTGCGCGGATGTCCATTACGGCTACTACCAGGTGCAGGTGGAGCGCTACCTGTTCGATCCCCTGCCCTACGATGCCGTGCAGCTCCGGTTCTGGGACGCGTCCACCCATTGCACCACTCCAGGGTTCGAGATGGTGCCGCCGTATCCGGTGTCGCTGAATCCCGGAGAGCGATACGTATTCTTCTTGTCGAAGCTGCAAGCCGGCTCGGAGCTGCCGGGAGAAGCGGGGAATACGTTTACGGTGCAACTGGCGCCGCCCGGCTACGAGGGCTACTTCCAGATCAGCAGCGGTCTGGTGCAGACGTGCCATGGCGGCCGGTGCGGTGCCAGCGAGCCGCTAGCGGACTTCGAGGCCCGCATCATGCAGGTGGCGCAGGAAGCCGGGCGAAGGGTGCCGCAATAGCCACCGCCGGGCAAACGCCGGGGCGGGTCTGAGGCCGGGCAAGGCAATCGTTGGGCAGAGCGAAGGTAAGGGGCGAAGCATTTGGGGCCATGAGAGCATGCAGACGCCGTCAAGCTGCCCTCAAATGCTTTGCCCCTACGAGGAACGCCGGCTTATCTCGCAATCGCCGGGCACGACGAAGGCCAGGGCAGGTCTGAGACCTGCCCCTACATGCCTCCATCCCGCCCTACCCCACCACACCGCCCCAAAGACATGAGGGGCGCGCATCTCTGCCGGCGCCAGGGCGAAGCGTCCACCTTTGCCGCCCCTGACCGCCGCCGGATGCTTCACTCCTACTCCACATGGGAACTATTTGCGCGGACAATCCGTCTGAAGTAGCAGAAGGTTGTGAAGGAGCGCCCAAGTTATGAAAGGCATGCTGCTATCCGCCGCAATACTGGCCGTGCTGGCAATGACGCTGCCAGCATGCGGCGCCGGCGCGGGGCCGACCCCGTCTTCAACGCCATCCCCAACGCCGACGGGCGGGACCGGCACGCCCACGCCGGCGCCGGCAATCAATGAGCAGGTGGTGAGGGCCAACAACACGTTTGCCTTTGCCTTGTTCACGGAACTGGGGCGGGAGCAGGCTGGAAGCAATTTGTTCGTGTCGCCGTTGAGCATCGCGATGGCGCTGGCGATGACCTACAACGGCGCGGCGGGGGATACGCAGGCGGCCATGGCGCAGGCGCTGCACTTGATGGGGATGGACCGGGAGGCGGTGAATCAAGGCAACGCGGCACTCTTGCAGGCGTTGTCGGGCCGTGGGCCGGAGATGGAGCTGAACGTGGTTAACTCCATCTGGTCGCGTGAGGGGTACCCGTTCGAGCAGGCATTCCTCGACCAGGTGAAGGGGCCGTATCAGGCGGAGGTTGTGTCGCTGCCGTTCGACAACGCGGCAAAGGACCGCATCAACGGCTGGGTACAGGACCATACCAACGGAAAGATCGACTCCATCCTGAGCAGCATCAACCCCTCGGACGTGATGTACCTGATCAACGCCATCTACTTCAAAGGGACCTGGACGTACCAGTTCCAGGAGCAGAACACGAAGGACGGGTCCTTCTACAATGCCGACGGCTCACAGGCACAGGTCCCGATGATGCACCAGTCGGTCCAGCTCGACTATCTGGAGGGCAACGGCTTCACCGCCCTGCGGCTGCCCTACCAGGGCGGCGCCAGCATGTACGTCTTCCTCCCTGACCAGGGCTCCAGCCTGTCTCAGTTCCTCGGGGAGCTGAACGGCGCCTCTTGGGGGCAGTGGATGAACGAGTTCAAGCAAGAGGGTCAGGTCAACATCACGCTGCCGCGGTTCCAGCTTGCTTACGAGGCGACGCTGAACGATGCCCTCAAGGCGATGGGCATGGGCATCGCTTTCGACCCGGTCAAGGCGGACTTCACGGACATGGGCCCCAGCGGGCTGTACATCAGCCAGGTGCTGCACAAGACGCGGCTGGAGGTGTACGAGAAGGGGAGCGAGGCTGCGGCGGTGACGTCCGTAGTGATCGCCGATTCGGCGGCGATGCAGAGCTTCGACTTCAACGTGGACCGGCCGTTCTTCCTCGCAATCACGGACGACCGGACGGGGTCGGTGCTGTTCACGGGAGCGGTGGAGCATTTGGGGTCGTAATGTGTATGAGGTGCGAGGAAGGGATCTGCGGTTGGCGGGAGAGCTAATATGTCTGAAAGGCGATAGGCGCTTTCACTCCTACTCATGAAGGCAAGGGCGCAGGAGTCCTCGACACTGCCTCTGCCAGACCGGGAAATCCAAAGGCCCGGCGGCCGCGGCGGGGCTTGCGAGAGCGCGTGCGAGCAGCAATCGGCAACTTTTGGGAACAGACGGTCTCCGGGCTGTGGTTCATCCCCGGAGTCCTGATGGCCGCCGCTGTCATCCTGGGGACAGGTCTCCCCGTGCTGGACCGGTATTTGACACTGGACCGGACCTCGCCCGTGCTGTTTGGAGGAACGGCAGGTGCGGCGAGGACCGTGGTCTCTACCATTGCCACGGCGATGGCAACCGTCATCGCCGTCGGCTTTTCCGTCACCATCGTGGCCATACAGCAGGCAGCGACTCAGTACACGCCCCGGGTGCTGGGCAGCTTCATGCGCAACCGCGGCAACCAGGTGGTGCTAGGCGCCTATCTGGCTACTTTCACGTACTCCCTGCTAGTCCTACGCCAGATCCGAGAGGCCGGGGCCGGCCAGGCCGAGTTCGTGCCGGGCATTTCCATCAGCGCGGCCGTCCTGTTTGCGCTCATCAGCATTGCGCTGTTCGTCTTCTTCATGCAGCACATTGCACAACAGCTCCAGGCTTCGACCA
>JBJKQC010000353.1:0-11567 GCA_046705745.1 Dehalococcoidia bacterium | reverse complement strand
CTCGAAATCCGCGTACCATCTGGCCAACATTGCAGCGGAGGCGACAGCATGGCGAAGCTGACGGTGGCCGACTTGCAGCAGATGAAACGGGACGGCAAGAAGATCGCCGCCGGCGTCGTGTATGAAGCCCAGATGGCGCGCATCTTCGAGCGTGCCGGCGTCGATCTCCTTTCCGTGGGCGACAGCGTCGGCAGGCTGTTCCTGGCTCAGGACGACGTGGACGACTTCCAAATAGACGAAATGCTGGTGTTCGGAAAGGCGGTCGGGCGAGTCGCCAAGCGTGCGGTCGTCAGCGTCGACATGCCCACCGCCACCTGCAAGAGCGGGCCCAAGGCCGTCGAGGAGGCCGCCCGCAGGATCAAGCAAGAGGCTCGCGCGGAAATGACCAAGGTCGACATTCGTGAGATGGAAGAGCAACTGTTCGATGACGTTCTGGCCGTGGTGGAAGCCGAGCTGGCTGTGTACCCCCAGATAGGCTTTCCGGCACAAGGCGAGCGGCGCGGCAGCTCTGCCCACCACGACCACGTCATGAAGTGGGCCCACGCCGTCCAGGATGCCGGCGCGGCGCTCGTCGACCTAACCAACGTCAGCCACGAGATCTACGCGGACGTCGCCAAGAGCCTTCGGATTCCCGTCATAGGCGGCCAGACAGGGCCAGAAGCGGACGGCAGGATCTACGTCAGCTATGCCCTCGTCGGCTATCGCGCCGAGACGCTGGACGGCCCCAATGGCCAGCCCACGGCGGCCGGAGTGATCTTCGACATCGCCAAGCAGGCGATTGAAAACGTGCACGCAGGAGAATGGTAGGCGCCGACGAATCTCAAGTTAGGCGCTCCGGGAGGCGCCTGCTATTCGGACGTATCCAGTTGACGGCGGCAGCAGCGCACCTATACTGTCGCAACATCGGTACTGTATGCAGCACTGGGGTAGCCAGAGGAAGGCAACCGCGAGACAGGAGGAGGCGATATGGCGACGCAGCACCTGGAGCGGATCATCGACGGCGACGGTCACGTCATGGAGGACCTCGACGCTATTATTGAGCGCTTGCCGGACCCGTACAACGACGGAAAGACTCCCATCCGGGACCCCTTCCCACCCAGCGACCACCTGCACTCATCTAACAAGCACTTCCTCCCTGAGGGCGCCTTCGCGACGGTCGGCGTGGACGGCTGGCTGGACTTCATGCAGACCATTGGCATGGACTCCGCCGTGCTGTACACGACGCGCGGCCTCACCTTTGGCAAGATCGTCAGCAAGGACTGGGCCATCGAGCTGGCCCGCGCCTACAACGACTGGATGTACGACACGTACATCAAGGGGCGCCAGGGCCGCTTCTACCCCATGGGCCTTATCCCGCTCCAAGAGCCGCACGAGGCCGTGCTGGAGCTAAGGCGCATCGTGAAGGAGTACGGCATGGTCGGCGCCATGCTCCCATCGACCGGCGCCACCGGCCTGCAGTCACACCTGGGCAATGACCGCTACTGGCCCATCTATGAGGCGGCACAGGATCTGGGCTGCGCCATCGGCATCCACGGCGGAGCGCACGACAACATGCTCATGGACGACATGAGCCCGTATGCTCCCGTGAACGCTCTGGGCCATCCCTACGGGCAGATGGTCAACTTCGCCGGCATCATCTTCAACGGCGTCTTCGACAAGTACCCCGGCGTGCGTATAGGGTTCCTGGAGGCTGGCTGCGGATGGCTGCTGACGTGCATGGAGCGATTCACCGGCTCGTGGGAGAGCCACGTCCAGTATGACCCGCGCGGGCGCTTTCTGGACCTGCGCAAGGGCGAGAAGATCAAGGACTACATCAACCGCCACATCGACGAAGGCCGTATCTTCATCGGCGTCGAGGGCGACGAACTGACGTTACCTTTCGCTATCCAGGTCACGGGCAACAAGCCGTACATCTTCTCGTCCGACTTTCCGCACGAGGTGAATGCCGAGACGTGCTTGGAGGAGATCGACGAGCTGCGGGAGAACCCAGCGCTCAGGCCCGAGGACAAGGAGGCCGTGCTCCACGCCAATGCAGCACGCTTCTACCGCCTGCCGGGGTGAACGGCTAACCCTTCTCCCCAAAAGGAGGGTAGGACGTGGACTCCTTCCCATTGAGGGGGGAGGTTAGGATGGGGGCGAAGCGCTTGTCATAGACAGCGGACGCATCACCTGGCGTGCGTTTCTCCTTCACCCCTTCGGAAACCTCAGGCCAAGCTCTAGCTCTCTTCCGCTCAAAGAGCGGGACGCTACCAGATCTCCCGGCCGCCGTTGACGACGAGCATCTGGCCGCTTATGAAGCGAGCGTCATCGCTGAACAGGAACGTGGCCACGCCGGTGAGGTCGCTGGGCACGCCGCGCCTGCCCAGGGCTGCCGCGGGCTCCGGCACAGCCTGCTCTGGCGTCAGCGCCGCTTCGCGGTCGGAGGTCGTGTTGCCAGGGGCGAGCGTGATCACGTTGATGTTGTACTGGCCCAGCTCCCGTGCCACGGCGCGCGTGATGCCGATAATGGCCGACTTTGATGCCACATAGTGTGGGTTGTTCTCGTCGGCCGCCCGCGCTGTCCGAAGGGTGCTCCCAGAGCTGACGTTGACGATGGTCCCGCTCCGCTGCTCCCGCATGTACGGGAAGACCGCGCGGATGCAGAGGAACGTCCCGCGCGCGTTCACGGCGAACACGCGGTCCCACGTCTCCATGTCCACGTCCAGGATGGACTTGGTCATCAGGCCGCGCATCATGCCAGCGTTGTTCAGCAGGCCGTCGATGCGACCGTACTGCTCGTAGGCACGCCGGGCCATCTCCTTGGTCTGCGACTCATCGCTCACGTCCACCCGCAGCGGCAAGGCCTCGGCGCCGAGCTCCTGGCAGCGGGCCGCGGCTTTCTCCGGCGGCTGCACGTCCGCCAGCACCAGCTTAGCGCCCTCCTGCGCGAATCGAGCGGCGTACTCTCGGCCAAGTCCGCCTGCCGCGCCGGTCACGATGATGACCTTGTCCTTCAGACGCATGTCCCGCTCCTTCTATGCAGTCGTAGAGGGCAGTCGTAGGGGCGTTCGATTGAACGCCCCTACCCTTCTCCATTTTCGCCTTGCCCTAGCTGATCCCCACGCCGGCGGGGACGTCCAGCCCGTACAGCCGCACGCTACCCTCGAACAAAATGCGGTGTTTTTGCTGTTCAGTGAGGTCCGTGCGGTCCATGATGAACTTGGGTGAGTCTGGCACGCGATGCGCGTGAGGGATGTCGCTGGCGTACACCCAGCAGTCCGTCCCGTACTTGTTCACCATGTACGGCAGCAGATCATCGTCTACCTCGAAGCCCACGAAGGCACGTCCCGCCTGCATGTACTCCTTGGGCGTCATCTTGGGCAGCCCGCGCTGGACGACTGCCTCGTGCTCCTTGCGCAGCGCGCCGATCTTCATGCGGTCTTTGATGTTGTCCAGACGGAAGTCCATAAGCGACACAGCGTAGTCCACCCACGTGCAACCAGTCTCGAGGAAAGAGACCTTCACCTTCGGGTAACGGTCCAGCAGGCCACTACTCATGACGCTAATGAACCCGCGCAGCACAGACACCAGGAACTGCTCCTCCGCCAGATTCGGCCAAGTCTTGTAGGCCTCCAGCGCGCCCATGCCAGGGTGCACGTTCACCGGCATCTCGATGTCATTGGCCGTCTCCCAGATAGGCGTCAGGTCCGGGTGGTCCAGCCCCTTAGGGCCATAGTCGCCGAACACCATCACGCCCACTGAGCCCATTTCCTTTGTGCGCACCATCTCCCGAGCAGCTTCGTGCGGGTCGTGCGGGTCGACGGCGGTCACCCACTTGAGCCGGTCCGGCGCCTGGTTGCTGATGTCGGCCACCCAATTGTTGTAGGCGCGGGTAAGGGCGGCGTTGAGAGCGCGGTCTTCCGCGATGGGGCACCGCAGGAGCAGCGTGGGGTAGTTGACGGACAGCCACGTGTTCTCCGCGTCCATCACCGCTAGGCGCGCTGCCGCGGAGTGGAACTCGCCGCTTTCGTGGGGGCCGCGCCACTTGGCCATCTTCTTGTATTCGTCGGAGACCACGCCGCCTTTGCTTGAGGGCGACCCGCCGCCCCGCAGACGTTTGCCGTCTATCTGCCAGGTGACATGGTTCTCGGACTCATCCGTGTTCACCACCTTCGGCCGCCGGTCACGGAAGGCCGGCTCAAGGTAGTCGTTCGAAAAGGTCGCTTCCCACTCTTCGACGTGTCCGTCGCCATCCAACGCCTTGATCATCGTCAAGACCTCCCTCCAGTCACCAAGTCCACTAGGCCGGTCAATCTGCCAGGCAAGCACCCAGCAAGTGCGACGGTAGCCGGGCCAACGACGGGTGTCAAGGATAGCTGCCGGGGCTTTCGATTCTCATCTACGGTGCCGAAGGGCGCGCCAATCGCGGGCCCGCACGGCGTATCGGACCCCATGATGGCCTCCTCTAAGGAAAATGGAGCGAAGGGCCTGCGGCCATAGTGCGGCCAATTCTGCACTTTCACGGCGATTTCGCAGAATCGGTTTTCAGGCCGTGAAGCCCAGAGTGGGAACAAAGTGCAGAATTGTTGCGGAATGGCAGAGGGAACGTAAGTTCTATTATACCACGAGACAGCACTCGCAGGAAAGGTGAGCGACAGGACCAATCGATTGTGACCTTCAGGGCAGTGAATGGTCTCTTCCGTGTCACGTTCCTGGTCACGTTCCTGCCGGACAGACCCAACGGCTGCGAGGTACATCGTCTACCATAGGAGACTCGAAATGACTCCTTGGGTCTCTTTACTATCCAGAGGCAAGAACCGAGAGATCCTCGCTATGGGAGCTCCGCAGCTTGTGAGGCGCCCGCTCGTCGCGTAGGATAGCGGCGCCTTTTTGCGTTCATATTCCTTCAACCGCTCACCACCGGTGATTCGCTGTGACGAACGTCCGCACGCCCATACGCTTCGGCATCGCCGGTCTCGGCACGGCTGGGAGCGCCATGGTCCCAGCCGTCGTGAAAAACCCCGCTTTCGAGATGGCGGCAGCGGCCGATCTGGATGCGGAGACGCTCGGCCGCTTCAAGGCCGACTTCCCACAGGCGCGGACGTTCCAGAACGTGGAGGCGATGGCTGCCAGCGACGCTGTCGACGCCGTGTTCATCGCCACGCCCACCCAGCTCCACAACAAGCACGTGTTGGCGGCCATAGCGGGCGGCAAGCACGTGGTCACGGAGAAGCCCATCGCCACGGCGCTGGAAGACGCCGACCTCATGATCGAGGCGGCGGACGAGGCGGGTGTGATATTCATGGTGGGCCATTCCTTCGGGTACGAGACGCCCATCCGGGAAATGCGCCGTATCGTGCAAGGGGGCGACCTCGGCCCGCTCAAGATGTTGCACAACTGGTACTTCACGGACTGGATGTACCGGCCGCGCAACCCGGAGGAGCTGGACACGGCCTTGGGAGGCGGCGTTACTTTTCGGCAGGGCTCGCACCAGTTCGACATCATCCGGCTGATCGGCGGAGGCCTCGTCAGGAGCGTACGCGCGGTGACCGGCAGATGGGACCCCGCGCGGCCAAGCGAGGGCGCGCACACGGTCTTCCTTGAGTTCGAGGACGGCGTGGTGGCGACCGCCGTCTACAACGGCTACGACCGCTTCCACTCCGCGGAGCTTGCCTTCGGCATCGGCGAGAACGGCAGGAACGTGGACCTCGCGAACTATGGGGCAGCGCGCAAGGCGCTCTCACAGCGGACGCCGGAGGCGGAAGCGGCCATGAAGCGGGACGTGCGCTACGGCGGCGCTCGGGCCCGCGGCTTCTCCACCCAGCCGCCGCCCTACCAGCCCTTCTACGGCCTGACGCTCGTGAGCTGCGAGCTGGGTGACATCCGGCAATCGCCTGAGGGGCTTTTCGTGTACGGCCAGGACGAGAAGCGGGAGGTCTCATTGCCCAAGGGCACGACGGGCAGGGACAACATTCTGGCGGAGCTGCATGACTCCATCGCGAATGGCAAAGCGCCGCTCCATGACGGCCGGTGGGGCAAGGCAAACCTGGAAGTGTGCCTGGCCGCGTTGCAGTCCTCACGCGAGCGCAAGGAGGTCTACCTGTCGCACCAGAAGGCCGTGGAGGACTGAGAGGCGCTAACGCCGAGTGTTGAATATCAACGTCCTTAGGAGGAACTCATGAGCAGAGAGATTGACGAGGTCAAATACGAGGTTGCCGTGGCGAACCGAGTCTTGGCGGAGCTGGGGCTGGCCACCGGCTTCCGCGCATCGCTGGGGCACGCCAGCATGCGCGTCCCGAACCAGCCGGAGCTGTTCGTGGTCAAGGGCCGAGGCTATCAAGTCGATGCCCTGCACAGCATCCGCCCTCAGGACATGGTCGTTTGCGACCTGGACGGCAACTTCGTCGATGGACCGCCCGGCTCATCCCAGTGCTTCGAGGTCAAGATGCACTCGTGCATCATGAAGACCCACCCGGAGGTCAACTCCGTCACCCACGTCCACCCGCACTACACCATCCTGGCCACAACGCTTCGCAAGCGGCTTCGGCCCATGAACCAGGAGGGCATAGACCTGGTCAAGAACGAGCTGCCCATGTGGAACCATGTGAAGACCGTGCAGACCAACGAGGAGGGCATGGAGGTCGCCGGGCTGCTGGGCCAGAGCAAGGCGATACTGCTCCGCGGCCATGGGGCCACCACCGTCGGCGCCACCCTGGAAGAGTCGGTCATGAACATGATCCAGCTGGAAGAGCAGGCCAAGATGAACTACTTTGCCCTCTCCGCGGCGGGTCCGGACCACGACTACATCGAGGATGAACTCGTGGACGAGATGAAGGGCCGCACGCCGCTCCCCGAGCTGCCGCACTTCAAGACCGTGCTGCCCCCGGGCTGGCGCCCGCGTGTCGGCGGCGTCTGGCAGTACTACAGCCGGGTCGTCACGGACAACCCGGAGGCCAGGCCGCACATCGAGCGGCCCTAGCGGCACGCTGTCGCCGGCGGCAACAGGGGGAGAGCAGTCCGTCGTGCTCCCCCCTGTTTTCCTCCCACGTGCGGGAGAGAGGCTTCTTCGCCCCTCGGACCTGCTGGTAGCCCCACGTGAATGCCGCCACCCTTCGTCGTCCCTCCCCACTCGCCTAGCCATGACGGCGCTGCGTCTGCTGGCGCGCATCCTTGCACGGCAGACCGTTTCCCTCTCTGTCCGAGGAGTGCGTGACGCTACCCAATCAGTCATGGGGGTGTTCATCGGGAATCGGGGCCGTTGCACGTGGATTGACAAGGCCCGAAAAGCCGGGAGTAGAATTCTACTCTGACCGGACTAGGCCATTTCGGCTAGCAGCACAACTAACTTGGTTGCCTGCCCCCGGTGACCGCCGCCGCACCCGTCTCATCGCGCTCTGGGATAAATCGAAAGAACGAAACCAAGCATCAGGAGTCTCGCGCCAGGGAATGGACGCCGTGCGTTCCAACTTCCCCAACCGCTCGGTCCTAGCCAGACTCATGGCGCGCTTGACTCGCAAGCCCGTCATGGGGAGCCTCGCGGCGCCCGCGTGGCGGTTGCGTTCGCCGCAACACCGAACGCTCAGCCTGGGCAAGAAACGGGCTGTCTCCATGGAATGCCTTAACGCTCTGGGCCGGACCGCAGCGAGACCGCCCTGATGGTGTGCTTGCCGGGCCCCACCAGGAAGCGGCCTGGGGACCTTGAGCATCACGACGAATGTCAAGGACGGCCGGGATAGCCGGCACTCCGAGATGCCTCTCTCGTTTGTGACGCGACTGGCAAGCCGGTGAGGATAGCGAAACACCGTTGGCCGACCCCCTCGCCCGTCTCCTCTCATCGCCTTCCGCCCCGACTCTCCCGTTAACCCAACGACCCAAAGACTTTGGCCCTCACCAAATCAGGAAATTCTTGGAAAGTTCGAGGAGGTTACAGTGAAACCGTTCCACTATCCGCACATTCTGCGCTCGCTAGTAGTCGTGGCCCTCGTGGCGGCCGGCCTTGCGTCCGCCGCCATAGTCTTCGCTCAAAGCGGCGACTCGAACATCATCAACAGCTGCGTGAACCCCCACAGTGGCGAGATCAAGATTGTCGGCGCCAACCAACAGTGCAACCCCAACCAAGTCGCCCTCGAGTGGAATCAGCAAGGGCCAGCGGGACCACAGGGTGACCCAGGCCCGGCGGGACCACAGGGGCCTCAGGGACCCGCAGGCCCCGGCGCAGAGTCCTACCAGATCGTCGTGAACCCGGACGGCTCCACGCAGTTCGCCCACCCGGGCTTCACCGTCTCTCATGCCGGGACCGGTGAGTACATCGTGTCGTGGGCACCGGGGACATTCTCGGGGGCCGCTCAGTGCTACGTGCAGGGCATCGGCCAGAACGGGACAATGACTGAACAAGTGGGAGCCGGCGACGGCAGCGGGAACTTCCATGTCCAGTTCCCCGCCGACGCGCTGTTCACAGCGCTTTGCGTTAAGGTGCAGTAGTTGTGCTAGGGGGGAGGGGCGCCCAAATGTGTCTTAGAATCCCCCTCCCAGTGGGAGACGGCCAGGGCGAGGGGGAAGCATCTACCGGGCGGAGCCGACGCCGAGCCCCCATCCTAGTCTTCCCGCTCGATGTGCGGCCTGGCCTCCAGGGTGTCCATGACGACGCGGATGCAGTACTGCCAGACGCCGCCGCGCGGGCGTGAGCCGGTGGAAGCACCAAGGGGAGGGTCTTATGGGCCCTCTCCTTCCCCACCCCCCACCTCCAAGCCCGACACTCTTAGGCGGTGCGGATGCTCGCGTTCGTGGTGAGGCCCTCGAACCACGGGCGAAGGTTTGCGTGGGCGGACCTTCGTGTCTAAAAATGTTCGTTCGTCCTTCGACAGGCTCATGGCGAACGGGAGCACCTCGGTTCCCCTAAAGCTGCCGGGTTCAAGGCCCTCCTCAACGGGGGCACCAGCCGGCACATCTCCCGGCCATGCCGACATAGGGATACCTTGGGCGTGGTGGCCTGCTCGATTGACACTTCCCTGCATGCTTTCTAAGCTACTTGTGTCGCTACGGCCTTATAGAGGAGGACTGCATGCTCAGCGCCCAGGAAAACGAAGCCCTCACCCGAGTGGGTCCCGGCACCCCGATGGGTGAATTGATGCGCCGGTACTGGCATCCCATTGCCGCGGCTGCCGAGCTCGACGAGCGCCCCACCAAGGAGGTCCGCATCCTTGGTGAGGACCTGGTGCTGTATCGTGACAAGTCCGGCCAGCTAGGCCTCATCGACCGCGCCTGTCCGCACCGGCGCGTGAACTTGGCCTACGGCATCCCTGAGGAGCACGGCCTGCGCTGCATGTACCATGGCTGGATGTTCAACGAGGCCGGCCAGTGCATCGAGCAGCCTTTCGAAGAGACGGTGCACCCGGACGGGCGCTTCAAGGAAAAGGTCAAGATCACGGCATACCCGGTTGAGGAGCTGGCGGGCCTGGTGTTCGCCTACTTGGGGCCGCAGCCGGCGCCGCTCCTGCCCCGCTGGGAGCAGCTTGTTTGGGACAATGCCGTGCGCGACATCGCCATCGCTCACCTGCCCTGCAACTGGCTCCAGTGCCAGGAGAATTCCCTGGACCCGGTGCATGTGGAGTGGATGCACGCCTACTTCGGCAAGTACCTCCAGGAAGGCCCCGGCTTCAACGGGCTCCTGCTGGACCTGCCCACACACCAGAAGATCGGGTTCGACGTCTTCGAGTACGGCATCATCAAGCGCCGCGTCCTGAGCGGCTACACGGAGGAGGACGACGACTGGAAGGAAGGTCACCCCATCCTCTTCCCGAACGTCCTCCTAGTCGGCAACGAAGTCTCCTCGACCATGCAGTTCCGTGTGCCGATAGACGACACAAACACCTACCACGTCTCGCTCTACACTTGGCGAGGCGCGCCGGGCGCCGCGGTGCCGAAGCAGGACGTAGTGCCCTATCGGGAAGTTCCACTGAAGGACAGCGAGGGCCGGTGGGTCGTGGACTTGGTCTTCAACCAGGACTACATGGGGTGGGTAACGCAGGGACCCATCGCCCAGCGCAACAAAGAGAAGCTGGGGGAGTCGGACAAGGGCATCATCATGTTCCGCAAGATGCTCAAGGAGCAGATGGCCGTCGTGGCCGACGGCGGCGAGCCCATGAATGTCTTCAGGGTCCCCGTGTCGCCCGCAGGCATCAAGGCGCCCTTGGAGCGCATCAAGTTCGGCATGAAGCGGCCTAAAAAGTACATCCCCGGCGAGGCCGGCTACAGCCGGGACGCCGAGAAGATCGAGACGGTCCTTCAGACGTGGAGTAACCAGCCCGAGTTCGCCCACGCCCCGGGCGAGGGTGAACGGTAAGCGTTCGCGTCGGTGGCTGAGAGCGACAGAACAGGAGAGGGCGCCGATCGGGCGCCCTCTCACGCGCGTGCCATGATGAGACTTCTCGGTCGGCGCACATTGACACCATGCGCAGCCCATTACTACCCTAGTCATCACGAAGACCAGGCTGCTTAGCCGAATAGAAGCGCGAGTTTCTTGCAGATGCTCACGATTCAATAGAACGATGCCCTGACCCGCGTTGGTAAAGGCACACCCTTGGGCGATCTGATGCGCCGCTAGTGGCACCCCATTGCCGCGACCGCGGAGCTAGAGGAGCGTCCTACCAAGGAGGTGCGGCTGCTGGGCGAGGACCTGGTGCTCTACAAGGACAAGTCCGGCACCTACGGCCTCATCGACCGCGCCTGCCCGCATCGCCGGGTCAACCTGGCCTACGGCATCCCCGAGGAGCACGGCCTGCGCTGCATGTATCACGGCTGGATGTACGACGAGGCCGGCAACTGCATCGAGCAGCCCTTCGAGGAGACGGTGCACCCGGACGGGCGGTTCAAGGAGAAGGTGAAGATCGCCGGCTACCCGGTGCAGGAGTTGGGCGGCCTGCTGTTTGCTTACCTGGGACCACAGCCGGCCCCGCTACTGCCGCACTGGGAGCAGCTGGTGTGGGACAACGCAGTGCGTGAGATCTGCATTGCCGAGCTGCCCTGCAACTGGATGCAGTGTCAGGAAAACTCGCTAGACCCAGTCCACAACGAATGGCTGCACGCCTACTTTGGCAACGTCGTGCGCAATGGCGTCCACGCCCTGCCCAAAGGCCGCGGCAAGCACCAGAAGATTGGGTTCGACGTCTTCGAGTACGGCATCATCAAGCGCCGCGTGGAAGAGGGGTTCACCGAGGAAGACGACGACTGGAAGGAAGGCCACCCCATCATGTTCCCCAACATTCTGCTCGTCGGGGACGAGGTACGGTCGACGTTCCAGTTCCGCGTGCCGGTGGACGACGAGCACACGTACCACGTGTCGTACTACGTGTGGAGGGCGGCGCCCGGCGCGCAAGCACCGAAGCAGGAGGTCGTCCCCTACCGCTATGTCCCGCTGAAGGACGAGACAGGCAGGTACATCGTGGACATTCTGTTCAACCAGGACTACATGGCCTGGGTCACGCAGGGCCCGCTGGCACGGCGCGACAAGGAAAAGCTGGGTGAGTCCGACAAGGGCATCATCATGTACCGCAAGCTGCTCAAGGAGCAGGCGGACGTCGTGACCGACG
>JBJKQC010000352.1:0-4135 GCA_046705745.1 Dehalococcoidia bacterium | reverse complement strand
CGTCCCCTATGTCGGCGGCGGCTTTGGCAGCAAGAGCCGCGACCGCATGGAGGTCGCCGTTGCGGCCGCAGCCAAGCTGGCCAAGCGGCCGGTGCGCCTGGTGCTAACGCAGGAGGAGGTCTTCCAGACCTTCATCCGCCCGGCCTACAAGTGCACCATCAAGACGGGCGTCAAGCGCGATGGGACTATCGTCGCGCGGCACATCCGCTTCTACGTGGACGTCGGCGGGTATGCCATCAGCGGGGCGCGCAGCGCCAACAACACGCTGAAGGTCGCCACCGGTCCCTACCGTGTGCCCAACGCCCTTGTCGAGTGCATCGCCGTCTACACCAACAAGCCGCCCTCCGCGCCCTACCGTGGCCTGCCGACCACTCAGCACACCATGGCCTACGAGACCCAGCTCGACCGCATTGCCCGCGACCTGGGCATAGACCCGGTCGAGATACGCATGCGCAACCTGGTGAACGACGGCGACATCCACATCACCGGCGACTACCTGCGGTCGACCCATGGGAAGGAGTGCCTGGAGCAGGTGGCCGCGTCCTTGGAATGGGGCACGCCTAAAACGACGCCGTCGGACCCCACCAAGCTGCGAGGCAAGGGCGTCTCCTGCACCATCAAGTACACGCTGACGCCGCCTAGGCGGATGTCCGAGAACGGGGCCGAGGTCGCTCTGGGCCAGGACGGCGTCTTCGAGGTGCGCATCGGCACGGTGAACATCGGCCAGGGCTCCGACACGACCATGGCGCAGATCGCGGGCGACGCGTTGGGCGTCGGCCTGGACCGCATCCGTATGCTCCACAGCGATACCGGCCGCGTGCCGGTGGACAGCTCCACCACCGCCAGCCGCTCCACCTACCACATGGGCAATGCCGTGGTCGACGCGGCAACCAAGCTGAAAGCCCAGATGCTGGAAACCGCCTCGGCCCTGCTGGAGCGAGAGGCGGGCAGGCTGCGGGTAACGCACGAGGGCATCGTGGCCGCGGACGAGCCCGACCTCTCCCTGGACTTCCAGGAGCTGGTGCAACGGGCGGGCGGCCAGCTTGCCGCGGAGGGCGAGTGCGTGGTCGGCGGGACATTCACCGGCCCCGACGGCACGGAATACCCCATCGCCTCCACCTTCTGGACCTTCGCATCGGCCGGCGCCGAGGTGGAGGTGGACACGCAGACGGGCCAGGTGCGCGTCCTGCGCATGGCGGGCGCCGCCAATGTCGGCACCGCCGTTAACCCCAAGTCCGTCGAGACGCAACTCGAAGGCGGCCTTGGCATGGAGCTCGGCCCCGCGCTCTTCGAGCGGTTGGTCTGGGACGACGCCGGCCAGCTTCTCACGGCGGCGCTCATGGACTACCCACTGCCCACCATGGAGACCATGCCGGAGTACCGGCCCTCGGTGGTGGAGTTCCCCTACCCCGGCGGCCCCTTCGGCGCCAAGGGCATGGGTGAGATCGGCGCAGTCATCACTCCTGCCGCCATCGTCAACGCCGTCTATGACGCCACCGGCGTGCTGTTCCATCAAGTCCCGCTGCTCCCGCACTTGGTGCTGGAAGCGCTGGAAAACCGCCCGAAGGTCTGAAATCCCCTCTCTCCTTGCGAGAGAGGGAGAGGGTGAGGGGTGAGGCCCAATGCAAATTGACCTAGTCCTGAATGGAAAGCAAGCCCGGCTTGAGGTGCCCCCCTGGCGCACGCTCCTGGATGCCCTCCGCGACGATCTGGACCTCAAAGGCACCAAGGCCTATTGTCACGCGGGCGTTTGTGGCGCCTGCACGGTGCTGCTCGACGGCCAGCCCGTTAGCTCGTGCAGCTTGCTTGCCGCGCAGGCAAACGGCCGCGATGTGACGACCGTGGAGGGCCTGGCGGTAGACGGGGACTTGCACCCCATCCAGCAGGCCTTCATCGACCACTTCGGCTTCCAGTGCGGCTACTGCACGCCCGGCATGCTGTTACTGACCAAGGCGCTGCTGGAGGAAAACACAAGCCCAACGCGGGAGGAGATCATCCGGTACATGGGCGGCAATATCTGCCGGTGCACCGGCTACGCCGGCATCCTGGCCTCGGTCCAGGCTGCGGCGGAATCCCTGGCGGCGGAGCGCTAGCGCATGGAGTTGACTGACGAGTTCACCGTAAGGGCGTCCCTCGCCGAGGTCTGGGCCTTCTTCTGGGACTTCCAGCGTCTCGCCAAGTGCATTCCTGGCTGCGAGAGGATCGAGTCGCGCGACGACAGGAACTACAGGGCGCGGCTGGTCCAGCGTGTTGGGCCGTTCCAGGTGGGCATGGACCTGGACCTGACCGTCCAGGACGTGGCGCCCGAGCAGCGCGTGCTGGTGTCCGGCGGCGGCAAGGACCGCATGGGCAATCGGCTGAACATCACTCGGTTCCTGGTGGAGGTACGCTCTGCCGGCGGCGTTGAGACCATCGTGTCCTACACGCTTGACTTCAACCTCTATGGCCGCTTGGCCACCCTGGGCAGCTCCGTCATCAAGCGGAAGTCCGAGGAAGTGAAGGTGGAATTCACCCGTTGCGTAACGCAGCAGCTAGAGGGAGCGGGCTGATAGTGGGGCTGTGAGTCCAAGTCCCCGGAAGCAACCGAGGTCTCGATAAGGAGGCACATCATGCCGGTGGAAGACCTGCGCGAGTGGGTGGGACGGGTCGAAGCCATGGGCGAGCTGACCCGCGTGGACGGCGCCGACCCGCACCTGGAAATCGGCGGGCTCGTGGACCTGTACCAGTGGGACATGGAGAACCCCGCGCTGCTGTTCGACCGCATCAAGGGCCATGCGCCCGGCCACCGCGTCCTCGCCAATGTCCTCACTTCGCTCCCTCGCGTCTGCCTCAGCCTGGAGCTGCCGACGACCTTGACCAAGGCCGAGGTGGTGCGGGAATGGCGGGACCGGCTCAAGACCTTCCAGCCCATTCCGCCCAAGCTCGTCGAGGACGGTCCGGTGCTGGAGAACCGCCAGACGGGCGACCAGGTGGATGTCACCCGGTTCCCCGCGCCCTTCTGGCACCCGCATGACGGCGGCCGGTTCCTCGGCACGGGCAACATCGTCATCATGCGTGACCCGGACACCGGCTGGGTTAACTGCGGGACATACCGCGTGCAGGTGCACGACAAGCAGACCCTCGGCATCATGATCTCGCCGGGCAAGCACGGCCGCATGATCCGCGAGAAGTACTGGGCCAAGGGCGAGGCCTGCCCCGTCGCCGTCTCTTTCGGCCATGACCCCCTGTTGCTCCTCCTGGGCGGGCTGGAGGTCGACTACGGCACCAATGAGTATGATGTCGCCGGCGGCATTCGCGGCGAGCCACTGAAGCTCATCAACGCCCCACACACTGGCTTGCCCGTGCCCGCCAGCGCCGAAATCGTCATCGAGGGCGAGATCCCGCCGAACGGGCTGCACGCCGAGGGCCCCTTCGGTGAGTGGACAGGCTACTACGCCGGCGGTGAGCGGCAGGAGCCTGTAATCCACGTGCGGTCCGTCATGTTCCGCAACGACCCCATCGTCCTTGCCTGCTTGCCCGGCAAGCCGCCCAACGACAACACGTACTTCCGCAGCCCCCTGCGTGGCGCACTACTCTGGAATGAGCTGGAGCGGGCCGGTATCCCCGGCATAACCGGCGTCTGGTCCCATGAGGCTGGCGGGGGACGCCTGCTCAATATCGTCTCGATCAAGCAGATGTACCCCGGCCATTCCAAGCAGGTGGGCATGGCCACCACCAGCGCTCATGCCGGCGCCTACGCCAACCGCTTCGTCATCGTCGTGGACGACGACATCGACCCCACCGACACCAGCGAGGTGCTGTGGGCGCTGTCCACGCGCACGGACGTGGTGGAGGATATCGACATCATCAAGCGATGCTGGAGCACGGCGCTGGACCCCATGGCCTACGCCGGTGAAGGCGCCCGCTACTACAACAACCGCATGATCATCGACGCTTGCCGCCCCTATGACCGCCTTGCCACCTTCCCCAAGGTCGCCAGGCTCAGCCGCGAAGAGGCCGACCAGCTGCGCCAACGTTGGCCCGAGCTGTTCGCCGCCGACGGCAAAGCCAAGAAAGAGCCGACGCGAGCGTCGCGTGATGACGGCGTCGCACAGGGCTAGCCGGCCTCCCGATGGCCATTGGTCATCCGCAGGGG
>JBJKQC010000351.1:0-19225 GCA_046705745.1 Dehalococcoidia bacterium | reverse complement strand
GGCGCCCACGACGGCCCAGCCGTAGTAGAACCGCTTGAAGGGCCAAACGCCGGGAATGCGCGATTGGCCCGCGCTCTGCTGAGTTTGCATGCGTCCCTCCGGAGAGGCCAACCTGCGCATCATACCGCAGGAATAGGGCAAGGGGCCTGCCTGGTATACTGCGGTTATTCCTCGCACCACGGTGTCCGCCATGGCAGACCAGGCCATCGTCGACCGGGTCAACCAACTCCGCGAACAGATCAACTACCACAACTACCGCTACTACGCGCTGGACTCACCGGTCATCGGCGACACTGAGTACGACCAGATGATGCGGGACCTGCGGGCGTTGGAGGAGCAGCACCCGGAGCTGGTCACGCCGGATTCGCCCACGCAGCGGGTCGGCGGGGCGCCTTCGGAGAAGTTTCCCGAAGTAGTCCACCCACAGCCAATGCTCAGCCTGGCCAATGCTTTCGACGACGACGAGCTGCGGGCATGGCACCGCCGCGCGGCGCAGATGCTGGAGACCAGCGACTTCACCATGGTCTGCGAGCCGAAGATCGACGGCCTAGCCATCGCGCTCATCTACGAGAATGGCAAATTGGCGCGCGGCGCAACGCGCGGCGACGGCATCCGAGGCGAGGACGTGACGCCCAACGTGCGGACCATACGCTCGGTGCCGCTGGTGCTGCGCCACCCGGAGAAGGCGCCGGCGCGGATGGAGGTGCGCGGAGAAGTGTACCTGCCACGAGATGCCTTCCGGCGGCTCAACGAGGAGCGTGCAGACCGCGGCGAGCAGCTCATGGCCAACCCACGCAACGCGGCTGCCGGCTCGCTGCGGCAGCTCGACCCGCGCATCACCGCACAGCGGCCATTGGCGCTGTGGGCGTACCAGCTCGGATGGACCGAGAACGAGGACGGTCCGCCCAGCCACTACGAGGCGCTGGAGTGGCTCCGGGACTTGGGATTCCCCGTCAGCCACGAGATATTGAAGGTGGAATCCCTGGACGACGCCGTCGCCTACCACCAGCGCTGGGTGAAGGAGCGGTTCGAGAAGAACTACCAGACCGACGGCGTGGTGGTGAAGATAGACCGCCGGGACTACCAGCGGCACCTGGGCTACGTAGGCCGCGAGCCCCGGTGGGCCATTGCATACAAGTTTCCCGCGGAGCAGGCCATTACCAAGCTACTGGACATAGGCATTAATGTGGGACGCACGGGGAGCTTGAACCCATACGCCATTCTGGAGCCGGTGCAGGTGAGCGGCGTCACGGTGCGGCAGGCGACGCTCCACAACGAGGACGACATCCGCCGCAAGGACATACGCATCGGCGATTGGGTCATCGTGGAGCGCGCAGGCGAAGTGATCCCACAGGTGATCGGCCCTGTGCTGGACCGCCGCGCGGGCAAGGAGAAGCCCTTCGAGATGCCGAAGGAATGCCCGGTGTGCGGGTCGCGTATCGTCAGGGAAGAGGGCGAGGCGATGCACCGGTGTCCGAATACGGCCTGCCCGGCCCAGCGGTACGAGCGGCTCAGGCACTTCGTCTCCAAGGGGGCCATGGACATCGAGGGCCTGGGCGAGAAGTGGGTGGCGCAGCTCCTGGAGGCCGATCTTATCCATGACTTCCCGGATATCTACCGGCTGACCAAGGAGCAGCTCTTGGGCCTGGAGCGGATGGGCGAGAAGAGCGCAGACAACTTGTTGGCGGCCATCGAAACGGGCAAGTCGCGGCCGCTGCCCAATGTGATAACGGCGCTGGGCATCCTGCACGTCGGTAGCGAGACGGCGGAGCTGCTGGCGCGGCGCTTCGGCAGCGTGCACGGCCTGATGAAAGCCGGCGTGGAGGAGCTCGAGTCAGTATCGGGCATCGGGCCGATCGTGGCGAAGGCAATAGTCGACCATTTCAGCACCGAGGGCAACCAGCGGGTCGTCCGGGAACTGGAGGAGGCAGGGGTAAAGCTGGAAGCGGAGCAGACGCCGGCTGAGAACGGCGGGCCCAAACCATTCGTCGGGAAGCGTTTCGTGGTGACAGGGAGGCTGGACGGTTTCACGAGGTCGCAAGCGGAGTCCTTCATCAAGGACCGGGGTGGCTCCGTCAGTAGCAGCGTGAGTAAGAAGACGGACTACGTGGTCGTCGGTGAGGAGCCGGGCTCCAAGCGCGACGACGCCGAGAGCCTGGGCGTGCCGATGATCTCCGAGGCCGAAATGGTGGCCATGGCGGAGCAGGCATGAAGATCAGGGAGAAGCGTCGACTGCAGCCGGGCGCCGGGACGGGTCTGAGGTCCGCGCCTACGCTTGCCACGCGATGGAGACCCTGCCATGCCTAACCCGCTCCGCAATCTCTTCGGCCGGGCGGGCGGCGGACATGGGCAAGAGCGATGGGTGGTGATGGGCCTCGGCAACCCCGGCGAGCGGTATGCCCGTACGCGCCACAATGCTGGGTTCCGCTGCATCGACCTTCTCTCTGAGCGAACGGGCATCCGGCTCAACGACAAGCGCAAGCACGCCGAGTTGGGCGAAGGGACGATGGCGGGTAAGCGAGTCGTGCTGGTCAAGCCACGCACGTTCATGAACAATAGCGGGCTGGCGGCGCGTTACGCATTGGACCGCTTCCACGTAAAACCCGACCACCTGCTGGTGATCATCGACGACATGGACCTGCCGGTGGGCGGCCTCCGCCTGAGAGCCTCAGGAAGCTCCGGTGGGCATAACGGGCTGAACTCTATCAACGCCGAGCTGGGCACGAAGGACTATCCACGCCTGCGCATCGGCATCGGACGGCCGGCCCACGGGGCCATCGAGCATGTATTGAGCATGTTCACCCCGAAGGAGGAGGCAGTGCTGCAAGAGGCGCTGCCGCGTGCGGTGGAAGCGGTGGAAGCTTGCGTGGAGCACGGCGTGGAACACGCCATGAACACGG
This sequence comes from Dehalococcoidia bacterium, assembly GCA_046705745.1. GTDB lineage: Bacteria > Chloroflexota > Dehalococcoidia > Lucifugimonadales > Australimonadaceae > JBJKQC01. The sequence goes on along the minus strand of JBJKQC010000351.1, from coordinate 16,325 downwards.
TCAATTGATCTCAAGCCGATTCCGTCATTCTGGCTTTAGCCGAAATGCAGGAACTTTGGCCCGGAAGCGCGCTTACCCGCACCAAAGGCATAGAGCAGCCCTTGGCGGGCATGCGTTCCTCCTTTACATAGCGGCGCTCCTCCTGCTTGCCTGCGCCGCATGCACTTCCAACGCTACGGCCACACCCACAGCGACATATGCGGGCGCAGCGACGGTGCCTCCGGCGACCCCCGCGGCAATCCTCCCTGACGCTCCGAACAGTGACCTGTACAATCTCGCCCGGCGTTATCTTGGGTTTCATGGCACACCGCTTCCGGCCAGCGTGCTCTACCCAAACGAGCCGGCCGGCACTCACCATAGCTTCGAGGTCTTCAACCCGGAGGCCCCCTCTCTGTACCGGGTGAGCGCGACACTACGGTACGTGGGACGCCACGCTCTCTGGTACGTCGCGGATGGACTGTCCGTGGACGAACAGCAGCTTCAGCAAACGGCGCAGCAGTTCGATGACGAAGTCTACCCCCAGGACATGAAGACCTTCGCGCCCAACGAAAAGCTGCCCAGCCCCATCACCATCGTCATCAGCAAGCTGCAAGGGCTAAGCGGCTATTTCAGCTCCGTGGATACACTCCCCAGGGGCGTATACCCAGACAGCAACCAGCGGGTGGCCATCTTCATGAGCACTGGGGTCGGCACGGACAGCTACATGGGCACGCTTGCCCATGAATTGCAGCACGTCCTGCACTGGACGGAAGACCCATCGGAGGAGACTTGGGTCAACGAGGGCCTCTCCGAGCTTGCACCGCATTTGCTCAGGCTACCTGCCCTGCCCTATTCCGCATACCTGCAAGACCCGGATGTTTCGGTGACCAACTGGGCGGAAAACGTGAACGACACTCTGCCCAACTACGCCGCCGCCTCGCTGTTCATGTCATACCTTGCCCAGCGGACAGGACTGGCTAACCTGCACGACCTGGTCGCCCAACCGGCGGACGGAGTAAAAGGCGTCCAGGCGTACTTGAACCAAGTGGCCCCCGGCCTGACTTTCGACCAGATCTTCGGCGATTGGCTGGTGGCCAATCTGGTGGGAGCCACCCAGGGCCCATATGCCTACGCAAGTCCGCCGGGGACGGTATCCGTCACTCAAGTGGCGCGAGGACCGGCCTCGGGCACGGTCCAGGTCCCTCAGTACGGCGGATGGTACATGCGCATAGAGCCCGACAGCACGCCACTGACCGTACATTTTGACGGGCAACAAGCGGCGCCGGTGCTGCCGGTGCCGCCCCATTCAGGCCAGTACTGCTGGTGGGGGAACCGTGGCGACAGCATCGATTCGATGCTGACCAGGACATTGGACCTGACTGGAGTCCGGAAGGCGACGCTGCGGTTCTGGGAGTGGTACGACATCGAGAAGGACTTTGACCACGGTTATGTATCGGTCTCCACAGACGGTGGCTCCACATGGACTGCGTTGGCCGGGCGTCAGACGACCGCCAGCGATCCGATAGACACCGCATATGGCCCGTCTTACACCGGGCAGAGCCAAGGGTGGGTGCCCGAGGAGGTAGACCTTTCCAAGTACGCCGGCTCACGCATATTGCTCCGTTTCGAGCTGGTCAACGACGAGTCGGTGAACGGAACGGGCTGGTGCATAGACGACATCCAGGTGCCGGAGATCGGGTTCTTCGACGGCGCCGAGTCCGGCAACGATGGGTGGCAAACGGACGGGTTCGTCCGGCTGAGCAGCGCAGGAATCCAGCAGCACTTCTTGCTGCGCCTCGTCCAAGGGACAGGGAACTTTGCAAAGGTCACGTCCGTCTTACTAGATGCACGGAACAACGCAACGTTCGTGGTGGATAAGCCTGCGACATTGGTGGTCGGCGCCATGGCTTCCAAAACATCCCAGCCTGCTGCGTTCACCTACACCATCAGTCATTAAGGCATTCCAACTAGTGCAGAGGTAGCGTACGCTTCAATTGGTACGATCCATTCATATCGCACCGCTTTCGTAAAAGGAACAGAACAGCCATGATCCCCAAGACCAACTCCGGGCGATGGCTCGCGGGCATTGCCGGCGTAGTCGTCGTCATAACGGTCGCGAGTATCGCCGTCACACTCATGACCGGCAGCCGGGTCGAGGCATTGCCAGAAGGATCGCCGGAGCGGGCCGTGCAAGACTACTTGCAGGCGATCCAGGAGCGGCAGTACGCCGCGGCCTACAACCTCTTGGCGCCGGAGGTCCAGGACCGGTGCACGCAACAGGACTTCCAAGCCTCCATCGGCACGCCAGACCAGTCGAGTGTGCGGATACAACTGGACTCGGTTGACCACACGGCGGCCGACACTGCCGCAGTCTATGTGCGCATCACTCAAACGTATGCAGGCCAACCGTTTCCCAACGAGAGCTCATTCATCCAAATGTATGGGCTGCAGCAAATCAGCGGCGAGTGGAAACTGACGCAGCCGACGTGGCCGTACAGCGTTTGCTCATACGGACCAGTAAAGCCGATTCCAATGCCGACGCCGCCGGCCACGCCCACGGTGACACCTGGCAGTGCGGCGTAGGGGGCAATCATGGCAGTCCTAGGCACTCTGGCAGCCTTCGTTCCGCTTCTGATCATCGGTGGCATCATTGCGGTCGTGGTGGCCGCCGTGCATAGAAACGAACAGGACCCCAAGGACCCCGGCATTGGCACGGTCAGGCGCGTTTTCTTCTATGGGTTGGCGTTTGTGGCGCTCATGCTGGCTACGAGTGGCGTCACGCTTCTGCTTAGCCAAATACTCGACTCTATCTTCGGCCACGCGGTCCTCCGGAACGACTCGTTCCGCATCGCCTTCGGGCTTGCCGCCACTATCGTAGGAACGCCCATCTGGCTCTTGCTGTGGCGCGCCGCGGGACACTCGCTAGAGCAATATCCCGCCGAGCGGGGCTCCTTGGGCCGCAAGTTTTACACCTACTTGGTCCTGTCTGTTTCGGCCGGAGTGGTGGCCGCGTTCCTCGTGCAATTGCTGGAGGGGATATTCTCCCCGTCCCAATTCAACCTCGACGTGGTTTCGCCGGTTATTGTTTGGAGCGGGCTGTGGTGGTTGCACTGGACGTGGGAAGAAGCGGAGGGCCAGCCTTCCCCGACCGCGCTGTCCGTTCGCCGGCTGTACGTTTACGTCACGGCCACCTATGGCTTGATACTGCTAGCGGTAGGCGTCGGACAGGTGCTCGGTGAGCTGCTCAACGAGGCCTACAACGCACTGTTCGGCGGCGCGGTCATTGGCCCTATCGGACCAGCCGTTTGGGATGTGCCACTGCGCGACTCGCTATCACTTGCCCTTATAGGGGCTATCTGGTGGTGGTGGCACTGGCACCGTATCGCCTCGGGGGACACCGATTCCGCCCTCCGACAGGTCGTTATCTACCTAGTTGCCATCTTCGGCGGGCTGGTCATCTCCGTGGGTGCGGCAGCCACGGTGCTGTTCGCGGTCCTGGCATGGGCGTTCGACCCTCAGGCGGCCACTCCACTCGTCGCCCATTTCCAGGTAGTGCCCGGCGCCCTGGCAGTGGCCGTCATTGGCGTGGCGCTATGGCGCTATCACTCAGAGGTTGTGCTCGGCGAAACGGCGCGCTCTGGGGAGCGGCTTATCTCAGCACGGCGCGCGTACCGGTACCTGACGGCAGCCGTGGGCCTCGGCACCTTGGCGGTGGGACTAGCCACGTTAGTCGGGCTCTTCATCGGCCTTATCATCCCCGGCGCGAGAGGCAGCTTGACCGGCGGACGCTTTTGGGCCGGACCACTAGCGGTGGCGTTGACGCTGATGATAGTCGGCACCCCATTGTGGTGGCGGTACTGGTCCATGGAACAGTCCGCCGCGCTGGCTGGGACGCCGGGAGAGCGGCAGTCCCTGTCCCGGCGCATCTTCATCTTCGTTGTTTTCGGCGCCTCGGTCCTGGCCACGTTGGCCGCCCTATCCACGTTCCTGCTCCTAGTCCTGCAACCCCTGTTCCAAGGCACCTTGTCCGTGAAGGTGTTAGACGGCGGCAAGTGGGCGCTGGGTGCCTTGTTCACAGCGGCGGCGATTAGCGTCTACTACTGGCAGGTGCTCAGGGAAGACCGGGAGGCGGCCGCCGCCGAAGAGGCCCCGGCGCCGGCTGCCCGGCCGAAGATACAGGTGACGGCGCTGGCGCCAGCGGCAGCATCGGCAACTATCGATGCTCTCGCCGCCCGGTTGGGCCTCCCTATAACGCTGTGGCAGCGCCAGGACGCGGAACCCGCGCCGGATCTGACCGCCGCGCAGCTGGATGCTGCCGCGGAAGCGGTGCGGTCATCGCTGACGGGGATGGCCCTCGTAGTAATAGACGCCGCTGGGGTTCGTGTCGTACCCTTTGCCCCAGGGCCATGACACGCACGCTGCTCGCCGTATACGCCCACCCCGATGACGAGACGTCCTTGTCTGGCGCTTCGCTCGCCAAGTACGCGGCGCAGGGAGTCGACGTGCACGTGCTAACGGCGACGCGCGGCGAGCTTGGAACGCTGGGCACCAACGGCCTTGTCATCGAGCGCAAAGATCTCGGGAAGGTCCGCGAGGCCGAGTTGCGGACGGTGCTGCAGAACTATGGGCTGCCCAACCCGCCGACGCTGCTCGACTACCGCGATCAGGAGCTAAAGCTCGCGGACTTCCAGGAGCTTGTTGCAAAGGTGTTGGCGGTGATGGAGCGCGTCCGGCCGGACGTGGTGCTCACCTTCGGACCCCTGGGCATATCGCGCCATGACGACCACATAATCGTCCATCAAGCGACGACCGAGGCTTTCCACCGGTACCGCTCCTCGTCAGGCCGTGAGCCGCGGCTGCTGTACGGCGCCATTGCACGGGAAGAGGCGAAGAAGTTCGAGCTAGACCTGCCAGGACCGGACGGTGACCCCAATGTGCTCGTCGACGTCGCCGAGCAGTGGCCGCTGAAGGTGCAGGCGTTACGCCTATATCGCTCGCAGGAAGACGCGCAGGAGCTGGCCGGGATGTTCGCTCGGATGCCGTGGCGCTTCGAGACCTTCCATCAAGCCTACCCGCCGCTGCCGCCCGGCACCGTGCTTCACGGGCTGTGGCCCGAGGCTGCCGCCACGACAGGCTAAGTGTGTGGTACCAATCGTCTGGTCTCAGCTGACTATCGGTGGTGCCTCAAACCGGCCGGAATCGGCCGGTCCTACGACAGTGGTACCCTCTAGCGCATGTCGACCAACGTTCCACTGACAGCGGCGCTGGCGCCCCACGACCTGGAGCTGCTTCGCAGGTTGGGCGAGGCCGCCTACTCGCGGGATGTCCAGCTGTGGACAGTAGGCGGAGCGGTCCGCGACGCGCTGCTTGGCCTGCCGGTCTTGGACGTGGACCTCACGTCCGAAACGCCAGCCGAAGACCTTGGCCCAGCGTTGGCCCGCGACCTGGGCGGCAGCGTCATCGCGCATTCCCAGTTCGGAACGGTCAAGCTCCGCTTTAGCGAACGCACCGTGGACCTGGCCACTGCCCGCTCCGAGCGGTACGTCCGCCCTGGAGCGCTGCCGACGGTGGGGCCAGGCAGCATGGCGGACGACCTTGCCCGCCGGGACTTTTCCATCAACGCGATGGCTGCATCCCTTGCGCCTAACAGCTTCGGGGCCCTGCTGGACACGCAAGGCGGGCTCGAAGACCTGCGGAGCAAGGCGCTCCGAGTGCTCCACGAGCGGTCGTTTCAGGACGACGCCACGCGTATTGTCCGGGCGGCGCGGTACGCCGTGAGGCTCGGCTTCCGCATGGAGGCGCGCACCCGGCGTTGGCTGCGGCGTGACCTGAGCTACCTAGACACTATCTCGCCAGCACGTATGCGACGGGAGCTAGAGCGCGTACTGGAGGAGGAAAACGCTGTGTCGCCGCTGCAGGAGATGCACCGGCTAGGCGTGCTTGGCGCCATGCATCCGGGCCTGGGATTACCCGGCGTCCGTACCAGCTTGCGGCGGGCGGCGGACAAGACGCTATCGCCGCTGGCGGTGCTGGGAGTGCTGGTGTACGCTGTGCCGGCCAGCGAGCTAGGCAACCTATCTAAGCGTCTTGCCCTCACCGTCCGCGAAAGCGCGGTTGTGGAAAGCGTGGCCCAACTACGCGCGGCCGAGACTCGAATGGCCGAAGCAACCCTCGGTGACGTGGACGCTCTGGCCGGGACGGTGCCGGAAGCGGCAGTGGAAGCATGTGCCGCGGTTTCGGCCAGCTCCCAGGTACGGCGCAAACTCGCCCACTACTTGGAGAAGATGCGGGACTTCAGGCCGCTGCTGGACGGGAACGACATCATTGCGCTGGGCATCCCACCCGGCCCGGAGGTCGGCCGGCTGTTGCGGTCGCTTCGAGAGGCTACCCTGGAAGGGATCATTCGCTCCCGCCAAGGGGCTGTGACATTCATTGGCAAGGTGTTAGAGGAGTCGAGACGTTGAAAGCTGTCTTCATTCGAGAGCATGGCAGTCCTGCGGTTATGGAATACGGCGAGATGCCGGAGCCCACGGCGAGACCGGACGAAGTCGTCATTCGCGTGCATGCCGCGTCCGTGAACCGCCTGGACCTTTATACGCGCGCGGGATTGCGCGGCACCAAGGTCCCAGAGGAGCAGATGCCACGCATCTTGGGCGGCGACTGTGCGGGGGAGATCGCATCGGCCGGGGCGGGAGTCAGCGGCTTCCGGCCGGGCGACCGGGTCGTGGTGAACCCGCTTCTGGCTAACGACCCCTTCCCTCGGATGCTCGGGACGTACCGGCAAGGGGCTTACGCGGAACTGGTAGCCGTGCCCTCAGCCAATGTGGTGCCGCTTCCAGACAACGTGAGCTATGAACAGGCCGCCGCTCTGCCGACGGTCTTTCTGCCGGCCTGGTCCATCATCATGCGAGAGGGGAAGCTTCAATCGAACGAGACCGCCATGGTGCTGTCGGCCTCTAGCGGCGTGGGCACGGCGGCAATCCAAATTATCAAAGGCGTGGTAGGCGCCAGATGCATCGCGGTGACCAGCTCGGAAGAAAAGATGAGAAAGGCCCGCGAGATCGGAGCGGCCGAGACCATCAACTACAAGACCGAAGACCTAGCGCAGAGGGTGAAGGAGCTGACGCAAGGCAAAGGCGTCGACCTCATCGTAGACAGCACAGGAGCACTATTCTTCGAGGCGGCCTACGCTTCGCTGGCCCGCTGCGGACGGTTTGGCATCTGCGGCGTCACCAGCGGATATCAAGCGCAGATCCATCTTGGACAGCTCTTCAGCAAGGAGTTGCACCTGTTTGGTGTGTTCATGGGCAAGACGGAAGAGCTACGGCAGATCGTGCGAGCCGCCGGCGAGGAGCGTATCAGGAGTGCCATTCACCGTACCCTGCCCTTGGAGCAAGCCGCTCGTGCTCACGAGGAGATGGAGCGCGCGGAGCACTTCGGCAAGTTCGTGTTGACCGTAGCCTGACAGCAAGTGAGCTAGACTGCGGCGATAGACAAAAATACGTAACCCAGCAATGACCTGCCGGGCTCGATGCCCGCCTAATGCAGGGGGGCGCCCGCTCGGAGCAGGCGTTACTCTAAGGGTATGTACCCGAAGGGCGTGCTCAGACAGGTGCTGTTCGCCGCCTATACCTTGGTTGCGGCAGGGCTCGGCGGGTTCTTCATCTGGCTTGTCCTCCAACGGATCAACGCATCGGACGTTGTTTCGTTGCTCGAAAAGGCGGACGTGCTGCCCCTTGGGGCCGCCGTAGGCTTCATTCTCGCCGCCGGAGTATTTCGCGCCTATCGCTGGCGCCTCCTGCTGCAAGCCGACGTCGCCGCCCACCGGCTGTTCCTCATTGAGCAGACCGGCATAGCCGTCAACTCTCTCTCCTTTTTGCGGATATTCGACGAACTCGTCCGCTTGGGCATACTGACAACCAGGGACGACGTCCCGGCGGGAGAGGTGCTGGCGAGCGAGGCCATGCAGCGTACGCTGGACCTGACGGCCACCACGGTAGTCGTGGGAGCTGGCGCGCTCTATCTCGGGGAGCTGCGCGACTACCGGGTCGGCACCGCCGCAGCCCTGGGAGGGGCGCTCCTTGCCGTCGCGCTGTTGTTCACAGTCGGGCCACGGGTGGCTGAGGTCCGGCTCTTCCGGCGCGCAGGGTTCATAAGGCAGTTTGCAAAAGCGGCTGAGTCCATGCGCGAGCGCTGGCGGCGGTCCTTAGGCGCTTTTTTTCTGACCCTCGGCTCGACCAACTCCATCGGTCTCTCGGGGTGGATGATAGCGATGTCGCTGCATATTCACATCAATCCTTTTGCCGCCATCGTCATCACCGAGGCCATACGCTTCTTCGTGGGCTTCGCGCCCAAGCTCCCCCTGGCCGTCGGGACCATGGAGGCCGGTGCAATTGGGCTGCTCGGACTATGGGGAGTCAGCGCCAGCGCGGCATTGACCTTCGCGCTCGGCCTTCGAGTTATCTTCTACGTGCCGTCGTATTTCTTCGCGCTTGGCTTCCTGGCATCCGAAGGGCTACTGTCCGCCAAGGCGTTCCAGGAACTCGGCAAGGAGCACCATGCAAGGACAGAGGGCACCCGGAACCGGCAATCCCCTCCCTGATGGCACCGCGGCGCCTATCCCGCGTTCTCCTGAACAAGCCATGGCGGGGGCGAGCGGCCGCGGCTAACGGAACCGCTAGCCAATTACGAGCAAAACAACAACCTGCTTCGTAGCTGATTGCTGGCGATTGTGAGCATCGTCCGCCTGCCTCCACTCGGCTACGATGAATACATGCTCAAGAAGGCCGCGGCCATTGGGTATGGGCTATTGGCCATCGTATTCGGCGGGCTCCTCGGCTGGTATGTCCTCACGCAGGTGAACCTTGGCGAGGCCGTCCGAGCAGCCCAGAGGGCCAACCTCTGGGAAGTCGGCGGGGCAATGCTGCTGGCCCCGATCAGCGGCATCTTTCGCGCCTACCGTTGGCGGCTCCTTCTTTCTGCGAAGGTCGCCGTCCACCGACTGTTCCTCGTAGAGCAGGTCGGCATCTCCGTCAATCAGCTCAGCTTCCTGCGCTTCTTCTTCGACGAGGCTGTCCGGGTCGGAATCCTGGCAGGGAAGGATGACGTCGATGCGGGCCCAGTGCTGGCGAGCGAGGCCATGCAGCGCACGCTGGAATTGGGCGGGACGGCACTCATCGTGGGCGCTGGCGTTGCGTTCGTTCCCCAGTTGAGGACGTATTGGGTGCCGGCAAGCGCGGCCGTGGGGGTGGCCATCATGAGCCTCGTCTTGCTCTTCACCGTCGGTCCACGCGTCGCCGACTTCAAGCTCGTCAGAAGGTTCAAGTTTGTCCGGCAGTTCGCGGATAGCGCCGGAGCCATGCGCCAGCGGTGGCAGCGCTCACTAGCGGCATTCGGGCTGTCGCTTGCGTCGACAATCACATTGGGAATCGCCGGTTGGCTCATGGCCAGGGCGCTTGGGATCGACATAGGCGTATTTGCGATCGTGTCGGTCTCGGAGGCGATCCGGTTTATCGTGAGCTTCGTCCCCGGCTTGCCCTTCGGCTTCGGCACGTTGGACGCAGTCACCATAGGGGTGCTCAAGCTGTGGGGCGTGCCGGCCGATGTCGCGTTGACCTTCGCCCTGGGGCTGCGGTTCGTATGGTACCTACCGTCATTCCTGTTCGCCTTCGGGTTCCTCTTATCCGAAGGGCTGTTCTCCGTGCGGGCCATCAAAGAGCTGAGCAAAAAGCAATGGGCGGCGGCCGGCAATTCCAAGAACGAAGGTTGACAGGCGCTCCCAGGAAACGGGGAGGTGAAGCCCGCCCTCGGTCAGTTAGCCATGCGACCGGCTAGCGGGCCGCGCCTGGGCCCCAGGTCTTGCCGAACTCGCCACGGCGAACCGTCTGGGCGGTGAAAGTATCCGGCGTCTGGGCCATAACCCACATGGCGGACTCCTCCACCACTTCCACCGGCTCGCCTTGCAGCCGGCCTATAGTCATATCCGTGGCGATGACCCCCGGCCACCACGAGTTCACGGCGACGCCATACTCCTTGACCTCGTGCGCGAGTATCCACGTCATCCGGTCCAAGGCAGCCTTGGTGGAGGAATAGACGGTGGTGTCGGGCCGAGGGTTGGTGACGCCCGAGCCCGAGGTCACGTTGAAGATGTTGCCGGAGCGCTGTGACTTCATGACCGGCAGCACGGCGCGCATCAGATAAAAGGGCGCGAACACGTTGGTCAGGTACGTCTGCTGGAACTCCTCGTCCGTGTGGTCCAACAGAGTCTTGGACACTAGGTGACCAGCGTTGTTCGCCAGAACGTCGATCCGGCCGAATTTCCGGTGGACGCTTTCAATCAAGGCTCCGGCCTCAGCGTGATCGGTGATCTGACACGGCATGCCAATTGCCTTGCCCCCGGCACGGGTGATGAGATCGATGGTCTGGCCCAGTGTGCCGCCGGCGCCGGGTGACGAGTCCATGGAGCGGGCCGTCCCCACTACCGTCGCGCCACGCTTCGCCAGGCCAAGCGCCAGCACGCGTCCAATGCCCCGGCTGGCGCCCGTCACCACCGCCACCTTGCCCGTGAAGTCCAAGTTGTCCATCCGTTGTCTCCTGATCATCGACTTAGTAGGGCAAAAGACCCTGCGACGGCCAGTCCGATGCTGGGGTCACCGCACGTGATCCGTGGAAGTGTGCAGTCCTACCCTGCGGACACCGGGTCTCCGAATACAGTCTGCGGAACGGGACCGAAGCCCAGTGCGCCTCGCCACACAAACGGGCGAGCGGCGGAGGGCTCAATGACTCCGCCGCTTGCTTCATGCAAAGACAATGCCCCTTGGCTGTTACTGGTGGTGGATGCCAAGCCTCAGCCCGAAGGACCGGGCGATTAGCGCCACGCCCACGGTCATGACGATGATGGTGAGACCGACGGCGCTCGCCTCTTCCCACAGCCCTACTCCGGGCGACGCGTACTCCAAGGCCAGCAGCGACAGCGTGGTCGTGGTACGGGAGGCCAGCAAGACGATGTTGCCGGTGGTGCCCGCCGCGATGGTGAAGTGCAGCGTGCCTATCAGGATCATGGTCGGCATGAGGAGCGGCAGCCATATCTTGAAGTAGGTCTTCACCCAGCCCGCTCCCGAAATGCGAGCGGCCTCCTCCATCTCCTGGCCTATCTGCAAGAACACGCCCTTCATGATATTCGTGCCGGTGGTGTGGCCCTGGAAAATGACCGCCACCATGAGCGCGTAAATCGAGCCGTAGAGGAATGCGAGGCCCGGCGTCCCAAGGAACATCATCAGAAGGCCGAGGCCCGTCAGGATGCCGGGGATGGCGGCGGAAATCCAGATGACGCTATCCAGAATAGACCGGCCCACCCATTTGGTGCGGACGATGATGTACGCGAATATCGAGAACAGGACCGGACTGATAAGCGCCGTAATGAACGCGATCACAAAGGTAGTCTTGAAGGCCGAAATGAACCGTTCGTCCGAGAACACTTCCTTCCAGTGTGCCAGCGTGAACACCGGGTGAATGCCGAAGAACCCAGCGCGGGTCATCAACGTGGTGAGGATGAGGCTGAGGACCGGAATGGCCACCAGGACCAGAAGCACGAGGATGATGCCGCCGTTCACCACGGGTTGCCACATGCCAAGGTTGATAAGCCCGGGCCGGAAATGACCGGTGATAGTCGTGTAACGGCGCCGGTTGATGACCCAGCGCTGGATGGGAATGATGAGCGCCACTACCAGCAGGGTCAAGCTCGCCAGCGCAGTAGCCTGTCCATACGACGGCGGGTCCGACTGGTTGGTCAACTGATAGATAAGGGTGGAGTAGACGAAAAAATGGAACGGCGTCCCCAAGAGCTGCTCGATCTCAAAGGACTGGAAGACGCGGACGAGCTGTAACGCGAACACCAAGATAATAGGGGAGATCATCAGCGGGAGCGTCACGCGGACCGCCGTGCGGAAGGTGGATGCGCCGCCCACGCGAGCGGCCTCTTCCAGACTGGCGTCCATGTTGCGGAAGGCTGGTGTAAGCAGCATCACCATAATGCCGATGCCGTTGGTCATCAGATGGACCCAGATGATGGCGGGGATGGAGTACTCATTGAAAGGCCCTTGGTGGACAAAGGGCAGCATCTGCACGACCTTGTTCAAGATCCCCACGTTCTTGTCGAGCATGGTGATCCACGCCACTGTATTGGAAATGGCCGGCACCATGAAGGACAGCCAGAAAAGGAACTCCAGGGTATGGCTGAAAGGCACCCTGGTGCGGGCCAGCGCCCAAGCGATAGCAGTGGCGAGGGGCAGGCTTATCCCCACGGAAAAGCACCAGATCATCATGGTGTTGCCCAGGGAGCGAAGCAGGACTGGGTTGTGGAAGGCTACCCGCCAATTTTCCAAGCCCCAGGTGAAGGGCCCGACAAACATGATGGGCTGGGTGTTGAAACTGTAAATGATGATCAGCGTGGCCGGGTATAGCAGCAGGAACCCGACGATTAGCAGGAGCAGAGTCATGGCGAGGCTGCTGGCGCGGACGTGTATTACTCTGTCCACCCACCTCTGGAGCACCGGTGCTTGAGGAGCGGTTATCATCTTTCTTCTCCTGTCAACGATGACGCCGGATATGGGGGTTGCCCCCGCCACACCTTGATTGGGCAATGCGCGCATCGCCCCGACAAAACGATAGATAACCTTACACGGAACGATGCATTCATCGCCCCTATAACGTTTGCCGTTACAGCTTCTCCGAAAACGACTTCCAGGACCCTTCGGCGAGTTCAGGGCCAGCGATTTTCGGATAGGCGTCTAGCAAAACCTCGTCGATGTTACTGAAGCCCGGTGCGGGCCGCACCGGGCTTCAGTCTACACATAATCGCCCTTTTCGACGACTACCTCACCATGCCTTTATGCGCTCGGGCCATACTATTGCTTGATGGCGTCGTACCAAGCAATGGTCTGGTTCTTTGCAGCATCTCGCTGTGCAAGATACTTGGGATCGGCGCTAATGTACAAGTACTGCTGACCAGGCTGACGCCGCGTCTCCGGCAGCGTCTTCCCGGGCGGAATGCCATCCTCGCGCAGACTCACGTCAGGTGGAACAGAACTCAACTCGTGCATCGCGGTCTGGCCCGCCTTGGAGAGCCACCAGTTGATGAACAGTTTGGTGGCGTTCGGGTGGGCCGGGTGGTTGAAAATCCCGATGTTGCTGGCGGAACCAGCCGATACCAGCTGCCCGCGCTCCTTGACTTGCTTGAGCAGGTGGTCCACCGGTAGGCCCTGGCTCTTCATCGTGTCCACGTCCTGCCGGACGGCTCCGGCGAAGATGGTGGCATAGATTGTCCCGTTGGCCAATTGGTTCTCGATCTGTCGGTAGTCACTGTTGAAGAAGACGTTCATGTTTTGGATGTACTTCTGGACAAAGCTCGGCCCCAAGTCGGGGTCAGCATACGCCTCGAAGTACTGCTCCTGAGCGCCCCCGAAGTCCGGGGGCAGTGCCGCCAGATGGCCCTTGTATTTATCCGTCAGGAAGTCATAGACGGACGTGATGTCGGCTGGGTTGACCTTGTTGGTGTTGATCTCGATGTTGGTCGGCGGGTTCTGGACGTTAGCGGAGTAGATGAAGTTGTACTTTTGCTGCTCGTCGCCCCACCACCAGTGACCCTGGAACCAGTTGCTTTGGTCCAGAACATCGGGGGTAATCAGCCAGCTGGCCACGGGGTCCATGGCCCCGGCCGGAATGTAGGAGTTGGCTGAGGTATTGGCGCCCGTCATGGCGATGTCCACGCTGTAGACACCTTTCTGGCGCTCGGCCAGAATGCGGCTCGCCTGCGCGCTGGAGCTACCCGTCGAGAAGTTGACCTTGACACCGAACTCCTTGCTGAAAGCGTCGACGACTGGCGTGTAAGTACGTGACGCCACGCCGCCTGCCACGATGTCCACTTCGCCCTCCTTCTGGGCCGCGGCAATCAGGTCCTGCCACTGCTGTTGGAAGGAGGTGGTCGAGGTGGGAGTCTGTCCGGTCGGGGTGGACCCGCCCGGCGTGGTGGCCGTGGGCGTCGGCGCCGGCGCCCTGGCTGTTGGAGTCGGCGTGGCGGAGCCGCCCCCGCACGCTGCCAGCAACAGCGAGAGCGCCAAAGCGGCAGGCACTCCCAACATGAGGGAGACGATTCCCCGCCGCTTCGCGGGACTATGCTGAACTCTAACCCTTGCGTCATTCATCGGTCAGTCCTCCTTATCGTGCCTGGTCGACCTATTCGTGACTCTTTCCAGCATCGGCTCCTATGTTTGGACTTGGTCGAATCAGAGTCCCCGAAGTCAGCTAGCCGTGGGACGCGTGAAACTTCCTCGCTGATCTAAGGGCCGAACCCGCCTGCAACGAGCGTCTGAAGGCGCATCCGGGGCCGAAATCCCTCTCCCTATGGCTATGCATGCTCCGTAAAAACCCCGACTGTGCGAGGGTGCGGTAGTCTAACATACTTCAGGACTATAGTGTCCATTCCTACGAAAACTAGACAGCTGCATCTTTGAAGGGTCTTTGCGGCTGCGCCCTCCCGGAGGTCCGCCGACGGCAAGAAGCCCGGTACTGTCTGGTACCGGGCTTCTTGCTACACACAACCGCCTTTGCGACGATTGCCTCACCGCGCCATCGCGCGGGCGAGTCGGGCTATTGGCCAGTGGCGGCGTTGTACCAGGCGATGGTCTGGTCTATCGCGCTCTTCTTCTGCGCAAGGTACTTGGGGTCCGCGTCAATGTACAGGTACTGTTGGCCGGATTGGCGCCGCGTCTCCGGCAGCGTCTTCCCGGGCGGAATTCCGTCCTCACGCAGGCTCACATAGGGCGCCACCGCACTATCCTCTTGCATTGCCGTCTGGCCTGTCTTGGATAGCCACCAGTTAATGAACAATTTGGCGGCGTTGGGGTGGGCCGGGTGGTTGAATATGCCGATGTTGCTGGCAGAACCCGCCGAAACGAGCATGCCCCGCTCCTTGACCTGCTTTTGGAGCAGCTCTACCGGCAGACCCTGCGATTGCATGGTCTGCACGTCCTGGTTCACGGCGCCCGCGAAGATGGCCGCATAGAGTGTGCCGTCAGCGAGCTGGTTTTCTATCTGCCGGTAGTCACTGTTGTAGAAGACCTTCATATCTTGGACGTACTTCTGCACGAAATCAGGGCCCAGGTCGGGGTCGGCGTAGGCGTCGAAGTACTCCTGCTGAGCGCCCCCAGTCGTCGGGGGAAGCGCCCCTAGTTTGCCAACATACTTGGAAGCCAGGAAGTCATAGACGGACGTGATGTCGGCCGGGTTGACCTGGTTGGTGTTGATCTCGATGTTGATGGGGGGGTTCTGGACGTTGGCGGAGAAGATGAAGTTGTACTTCTGCTGCGTGTCACCCCACCACCAATGGCCCTGGAACCAGTCGCTCTGGTTCAGGACATCCGGCGCGATCAGCCAGTTGGCCACCGGGTCCAGCGCGCCTGCCGGAATGTAGTCATTGGCGGAGGTGCTGGATCCCGTCTTGGCGATGTCCACGGTGTAGGTGCCCTTCTGGCGCTCGGCCAGAATGCGGCTCGCCTGAGCGCTGGAGCTGCCGGTGGAGAAGTTGACCTTGACGCCGAACTCCTTCCCGAAGGCGTCCGCCACTGGCCCGTAGGTGCGGGAAGCAACGCCGCCGGCGACGATATCGACCTCCCCTTCCTTCTGGGCAGCGGCGATGAGGTCCTGCCACTGCTGCTGGAAGGAGGCTGTCGCGGTAGGAGTCTGCCCACTCGGGGTGGACGCCGCCGGCGCGGTGGGCGTAGGCGACGGCGCAGCCTGGGTGGCCGTTGGGGTCGGCGTGGCGGAGCTGCCTCCGCACGCCGCCAGCAACAGCACCAGCGCGAACACGGCTGGCCCTGCCAGCAAGATGCGAAGGCCCCGCCGTCGTCGCGCGCGGGTATCCTGATCTCTAACCCTTACGTCATGCATCGGTCGGTCCTCCTTGTCGTACCCAGTCGACCTCTTCGTGGCCCGTTCCAGTATCGACCCGAACATTCGGCCTCGGTCATAACAAGAGCGCCGACGCGAGCCAGACGTACTACGCGCGGAACTTCCTGCCTGACCCCGAGCACCCCGCTATCCTCCGAGAAGCGCCTTAAGGCGCTTCCACGGCCGGAATCCCTCTCCCTCCGACCACGCATGCTCGGTAGCAACCCTGATTTCGCGGGTGCACGCTATTCTATATACGGTTTAGCATCAAAATGTCCATCCCTATGAAAACCAGGTAACCCAATGGATCGTCGCGTCTTTCGGCCTCCTCCCATGGTCCGCCCATGGCAAAGGCCCGGTACCGTTTGGTACCGGGCCTTTGCTCTCTACAACCCCCGTTG
>JBJKQC010000350.1:0-3528 GCA_046705745.1 Dehalococcoidia bacterium | reverse complement strand
GACCACGACCCCCACGCCGACCCTGACGCCGACGGCTACGCCTGATCCCGTCACGCTGCCGTTACGCATCAACGCCGGCGGCGCAGCCGCGCAAGACGCGGCAGGCAACTCCTGGCTTGCCGACCAGGCTTATGGCTCGGGCAACGTCTGGGGCTATGTGCCCGGGACGAGCAACCCCGGAGGCGAGGCACAGCCCAGCGTGACGGTGGCGGGAACTTCAGACCAGGCCATCTTTTCCACCGAACACTGGGGAATGTCGGCGTACAAGATCAACCTTCCCAACGGAAACTATGACGTGCGGCTGCTGTTTGCCGAGACCTACAGCGGCATCACCGGGCCCGGTCAGCGAGTGTTCGACGTGTCGTTGCAGGGCACAACGGTGCTCAGCAGCCTGGACGTCTACGCTGAAGTGGGGTTTGCCACGGCGCTGACGAAGGACTTTCACAATGTGTCCGTGACGAATGGAGTGCTGAATATCGGCTTCACGCCAATTGTTGAACAGCCGATGATCAAGGGAATTGAGGTATTCCCGGCTGGCACTCTGCCGGAGCTCCGTTCCGGGGTTGCGCAAGGGTTCAGCAACGTGAACACCGACGGCACATGGGAAGCCATGGCGCGAGTCACGGCGCTGGACCAGGGCAACCAACCGGTGCAGGACGCAGCTGTGAGCGTTCAGTGGCAGGTCGACGGGCTTTCCGTCACTGCCTCATGCACGACCGGGACCGACGGACGGTGTACCGTCGGCAGTGGGACAATCCCTAACAGTTTCACCTCGGCGATTGTTAAGGTGACCGATATCACGAAGGGCTCAACTCCCTTCGACTCGACCGCGGGCACGACAACGTTGACCATCAACCGATAGCCGGAAACTACCCGCGTAAATAGAGGCGCCCGCCATGCTTTGGCGGGCGCCTCTATTTCTCACAGCAGGTATGGCGCCAGAGAAATGTCGTTGGTCCAAGAACGCTCGGGCCTCGGCTCGTTCGCCCTGAGGCTCTCGAAGGAGTCTTCGGAGGGACTGAGGACCAAGACAACCCGAATTTTCACTGGCCACCCACTTGGCACCTCGTGAATGTCAGTGATTGGCGGCTGATGCCACCACTAAGTATGATGCCATTTCGGCCGAAGGGAGAAATTCCTCCGGGAAATTGAAATCGGTCTATCTTCGCCCTACCGAATAACGCGGTTGCGCATGTTGACGTAGTCGGCCACGACGTAGGTGCCGAGCTGGTCAGGACTCGCGACGAAGGCGCGGCCGCGGTTCACCTTGGTCATCAGCCGGACGAAGCGCAGGAGCGACGGATTGTGGTCCATCATGAATGTGTTGATGGTGACGTTGTCCCGTGTGCAGCGTACTACCTCCCGCAGCGTCTCCTCCATGACCCCGCCGCCGCGGCGCCTGCCTATCCAGTCCTCGTTGGGGTCCGATAACCCGGCGCCGGACCAGCTATAGGTAGTTGGCTCACCGTCGGTGATCATGATGATCTGCTTGGTCGTGCCGCCCTGCCGGGCCAGGAGCCGGCGCGAGTAACGCAGCACTTCCTGGAAGTTGGTGCCTCCGCCGAACTCCACCCAGTAGGTGTCCAGAATCATCTCGGGCTTGATGGGGAGCACGAAGTATGAGAAGGCCAGGACGGTCACCTGGTCCTTGGGGTACTTGGTGCGGATGAGCGTGTCCAGGGCGAGGCCCACTCGCTGGCCTGCTTGGAAATAGCCGGTGCCCACCATGGAGTAGCTCATGTCCAGAGCGATGATCGTCGAGCATCGAGCGAGCCCTTGGACCTGGTGGACCTCGAAGTCTTGGGGCTTGATCCGGACGGGTGTGCCGGGCCCTTCACGCAGGACTGCGTTGCTCACGGTCTTGAGGGCGTCGAGGTGGAGCGGGTCGCCAAAGGCATAAGGCTTGGTCTCGTCCATAAGCTCTACGCCGATGCCGGTACGCTCGCGGTTGTGGTCGCCTAGGACGCCTCCACGGATCTTACTGAAGATGTCCTGCAAGGCACGCTCGCCAATCTTGCGTATGGCCTGGGGCGTGAGTTCCCAGCGGTTCCCCTTGCGCCTGATGAACCCGGCATCCTCCAGCATCTTGGTGAGGCGCTGCAGGTCCTCGGTCAGCCGTTGGGCCTCCTCGCCGAGCAACCGGCCGATCTCCTCGGCATCGAGCGATGAAGCATCGTTCGACCTCATCGCCTGAATGACCTCTTCGCTCAGCTCGTCCAGGCTGTTCATCTCACCCATGACCCGCATGGCTTCCTGCAGCGTGAGCGGGTCATCGCCCATGAAGGGAAATTGGTTGCCCCGCATGCTTCCCGGATGGAGCTGCTCTAAATTGGCGGCGAGCTGCATGAGGTCCCAGTGAAGGCGGTTGTCACGCAGCAGCGCCTCCATCATGTCCATGAGCTGGTTGCGCATGTCCTCGGGCATCGAGTCCAGCAGGGATTGCATCTGCGCCATCTGCTGCTCGAGATAGTCGATGAGCTGGTCGAAGTTCTCGATGCCTGGCGGGAAGAAATGGCCCCACTTCTGCATGAACTCCGTGATGTCCGGGTCCTGGCCCTGTAGCTTCTGCCGTACGAGCTCGTTCAGGTCCCGCACCATTTCGGCCGTCTGCTTGAGCATCTCCGGCGTCACGTTCTGCAGGCCCTGCTGGAGGCCTTGGAATTGCTGTTGGAGGAACTGCTGCTGCAGTGTTTGCAAGAGTTCCTCAAACTCCTGGCGAGCCTCAGGGTCCAGAAAGTCGTAGTCCCGCAGGCCCTTGATGCGTCCGCCGACGTCCGGCGGCAGGCTGTTGAGCTGCTCCCGCCGCCGCTGGGCGATGCGCCGGAGCATTTCCCTCATGTCCCCAGCAGGATGTTCGGCGCTGCCCTGGCCGGCGGAAGTCTCTTCGCCCGGGTCGGCGAGAGCATCATGCTGTCCTTGTGAGGACGACTGGGCTGCTTCGTTGAGACGGTCTTCCAGGGTGCCGCGCTCTTTGTCCAGGACCCGGTTCAGGCGCTCCTGGATATCGTCCATGACGGACGCCAGGTTGTACTGCTGGAGCCGTCGCTCGCGGGCCTGACGCAGCCGCTCTCGGAGGTCCTGCAGCCCCATCATGCGCTGGCCCTGCGGTAGCTGGGCGCCCTTCTGCATCATCCGCCGCAGGACATCCCGTAGGTCATGGCCCTGGAGGACCTCATCGGCGATATGGCCAATCAAGTCCTCCTTGGTCAGGAACTCGACGTTCTGAGAGCCGTCCCAGCGAGAGTAGCGGTAATGCCACATGGCCATGGTTCAACGCCTGCTGTTCATGTAGGGACGAAGCATTCGAGGCTACAAGGTGTGTAATTGCCGTTGAGCCCCGCTCGGATACTTCGCCCCTAGTCCACCTGCGCTTACGTTACCTATTGTCTACGTAGCGTCAGGAAACGGTAATGCTTTCGGAGACGGCCGCACCTTCCGCGTCTTCCCACGCCTTGGGCCCGCCCAGGCCGTGCTCGATGTTCCACGTCACCGTATCGAAGCACTTGCCGGTCACTCCCGTGCCGGCCT
>JBJKQC010000349.1:0-8570 GCA_046705745.1 Dehalococcoidia bacterium | reverse complement strand
GGTTGGGACTGGGCCGGCGTGCAGCTTGACGACGGGGCGGTCTTGATGCTGTCCCGGCTATTCGACATGCAAGGGAACCTGATCAAGCTGTATGGAACATACCGTGCTCCAGGCGGGACAGAGCAGCACCTTTCAGCAGGACAGATCGAGTTCACTCCGCTTAATGAGACGTGGACGAGCCCCCAGACAGGCATTACTTACAAGATCCGATGGCAGGTGCGCATCCCGTCCAAGGGGTTGGAATTTACGCTCGTCCCGCTCATCAAAGACTCCGAGTTCGTAAGCCAGACACTGGGCGTCACGTATTGGGAGGGAGCGATGGAGGTGACCGGCGCCGACGGCCACCGGTTGGGGCAGGGGTTCGTGGAGCTCAACTGGCCGCGTCAGCTCTTTGCGACGCCGACGCCGTAGTGAGCCTACGTTGGCGCTGGCCCCGGCTGACATGCTGTCAGTCATCCTCGATGGCGCTAGGGCGTGCTGGGAGGTCTAAGGGCGCGGAGGAAAGAGGGTGCCAGATGGCCAGCGACAGCGAGATGGTCCGCATCTGGATCACGGACGGATCACCGGTGCCCTTTGTCGACGTACGCAAGCTCTCCGCCACCCAGCCGTCCATCATGGGCCGGTCCCTAGCCTACAAAGGCTGGGTTGACCTCGCAGTGCCGGTCGGCTCGGCCAGCGTAGTTGGCGAACGAGTAGATGATCAGTTCGCCCCAGAGGCGGAGTGGTGCCTTTCATTTCCGGACGACATGGCTCAGTACATAGAGCGCCCAGACAATGTGACGCCGACACTCCAGTGGTAATGCAGGGTCTGGTAGAAGGCAAATGGCTGAATCGGCTCCTGGGCGTGCGGGAATGGCGCCCCGCGACATTGGGGAACAATTTGTTGGCGAAGGGGCCCGGCATTGCGACAACCATTGGGGCGATCGAGGCGGAGGCCGCTGGAGCCGGAGAAGTCTGCGTTTCTTACCACTGGCCCAAGGCGGAACGAGAGGAAACTCGAATGCAGATGTCATTCCTTTCCGATCTGCTCCGATCTGCGCGGGCAAAACATCCTGGGCCTCGTGAGGGACGCTCTGCAGTATCGCCGTGACACTGGGCAATCCATCGACGGCATCGATCTTGGGGCCATCGGAGAACGTGCGGCGGTTGTGAATGGACCCATGCGCGTTCGCGCTGCTGTACAGTTTGAGCGGCTGCCATTTCCCAACCGAGTCAATCTCTTCTCTCCATGGCGAGTGAAGGACAGATTCATTCGGGCGGCCCTTTCGGAAGGATTCACCGTCCCTGCGGGCAACCCGGTCATCACTAGAGTCACGGACCGACGCGGAAGGACCGTGGGCGAAGGCATGCTCACCTGGCAACATCGAGGCTACGCTGGAGGCTGAGCACGCCAGGCAGCGGTTGCCGATTTGGGGCAAGCGAGGAAGGGGAATGGGGGCTGATCCGGTGAGCAGGCGAGGTGTCCGGCCAGACCTGGGGCGAGTACCGGCTAATCCCTAAGCGGGCCCGCTGGCGCATTTTGGAATGAGTTTCGAAGGCCGGCTAAGAGCGGCGACGGCGTCGCTTGGGGCTTGGAGTGTCTGCCGAGACGTCGAGCCTCCGGACCATGGCTTTCCCTGCTTCGGTCGGCCGATAGGCGTGGATGGCGTACCGTTGGTCTTCGAAGCGCTCTAGCAGGCCGCCTTCGATCAAAGCACGGAGGGCAGTCTCGCCGATGTAAGGCGGCAAGCTCAGCAAGTGGTCGGGGACGGGCTCTCCACGGCGGTCATACTCCTGGCACACCTGCCTCAACAGCGTGAGTGGGAAGGAGTAAAGCTCCTCGGCCAGCTCCCGGATAGGGCCCAGTTGCGCTATTGTCTGGCGCGCCTCATCCAGCGCGTTGTTATGGTCGGTCTGGTCCATGACTACTCCGTCCGCGTGGCTAGTCCGGAAACGATTTCGTGGACGACACCAGGCCCACAATACACCAATGCTGTGTAGAGCTGGACCGTGTCGGCGCCCGCGCGGAGCACTTTGGCTGCGTCGTCGGCGCTGCTGATACCCCCGCAGGCATTGATGACCATCCCATCCCCGGCCTCCTGTCGCAACTCGGTGATGATGCGGAGGGTGTCGTTCAGGACAGGACGGCCGCTGAGGCCGCCACGGCCGATGGCGAGCCGGGCGTCGTCCACTGGGATAGTATTGCTGGCGGTGACCCCTGTCACGCCTAACTCCTTGCACACACCAACGAGAGCGGAAACGTTTTCGTGCCCGGCATCGTCCGTGTAGGGGGGGAGCTTCACGAAGAGGGGCTTGCGGCGAGGCCCGTTAAGGCGCTCGATGAGGGTGCGCAGGGTCTGGGGCTCCTGGTATCTGCGGAGGCCCTGGGTGTTGGGGGAGCTAATGTTGAGCTCGATGCCGTCCACCAACGGCTCCAGCCGGCGGAGACAGGCCTCCGTGTCTTCATCTCCGAGCGCTGCGACGCTGACTAGGACCTTGGCCGGGCGGACGCGCAGCCGTTCGAGCCTGCGGGCGGCGATGGCCAGTCCAACACTGGGAAAGCCGAGGGCATTGATTAGGGCCTTTTGCTCCGGCAGGCGCAGCACGCGAGGCTTGGGATTGCCGGGCCGTGGGTGCAGGGTTACGGTGCCGCCGACGACGTACCCGAAGCCAAGGTGCCCCAGGCTATCCAAGTAGGCGCATTGTTTGTCGAGGCCGGCGGCCAGGCCCACGGGGTTGCGTGGGGCCACGCCGCCCATGAGCGTTTGTTGGCCCCTAGGCACGGGATGCAATGCGCCATAAGCCCGCCAGAAGGGCGTCACCGCCAGCGCGCGGTCGGCAGCGCCTAGGGCCGTCTCAGGCGGGAGCTTGAACAGCCAAGGGCGGACGAAGCTGCGGTACCAGTGGACCTTAGGGAAGGGGAGGCGGAACAGCAAGCCTAGAAGCTGATGGCCGTGATTTTGTAACGGCGCTCGCCCTTTGGCACCACCACGGCCAGTTCTTCCCCCTTGCGCCGGCCGACAATGGCCTTGCCCACGGGCGATACGACCGATATCTTGCCAGCAACCGGGTCCGCTTCCGTGGAGTCGACGAGCGTGTAGCGTACGCTCTTCCCCGTGGAAAGGTCTTCCAAGTCAACGGTAGCGCCGGCCCGGGCCCGGTTTGTCCGGTCTGCCGAGGTGTCCATGATCACGGCACGCCGCAGCAGCTCCTCGATCTCTCGGATGCGCGCTTCCGCCTTGCCCTGTTCTTCGCGGGCCGCGTCCAATGGGGCGTTCTCGCGGAAGTCCTTATCGGCTGCCGCAAGACGAATCCGATCCGCGACCTCCGCGCGTTGACCCTTGAGCGTCTCGAGCTCCTCTTTCAGGATGGCGAGGCCTGTCTCGGTCATGGGGACGGCCTCCGCTGTCTGCTTAGACTGCGCGGCCGCCTTCATGTTGGCCCGCGGTATTTTCACGTGAGGCGCTAGACTATAAGCGGCGTTGGTGCGCGGGTCGCTGCCCGTGAGACCTTCCTTCTTCAAGAAGTTAAGAAAGTCTTTCACCGGCGTAAGCCGCCCGTGGATGTCGCCTCCGGCCTTGACCACCCCTTCTGCATAGTCGGCCACGTCCGGCGGCCTGATTTGGTCCACAGGACGATCAAGGCCCATAGCCCGACCAAACTTGTTGAGCTCTTGATGACTGTATGGGGTATTGTGAGAGGTGTTAGATGCGAAATACTGACTTAAGGCTTCCGCCAATGTCACTGCTAGAACTCCCTGGACTGTCAACCAACGAAAGGCATAGCGCCTAATTGATTCTAGGCAGGGGGATTGAGCATGTCAACGAAGGCGGGCAGCGGAACTACGTGTTTATACGGCAGCGAAGCCGTTCAGGCGCCTTGGTCTTTTGCCTGCTTCCGTCAACGTGAGGTAAGCTAATAGGGAAGGCGGCGCGCGGACGCCGCGGTGGGATGCAAAATGGGAAACAAGTGGGCGGGGAACGCCTTCATATACCTGATTATCTTCGTGGCTATCATAGCCATTTTCTTCGCCGTGTTCTCCTCGGGGAGCAACACGCAGCCGACGAGCCTGACCAATGTGGTCCAGCAGGCGCAGCAAGGCAAGGTCAAAGAAATCGCAGTGAACGGCAATACGCTGGACGTGACCCTGGTGGGGCAAACGGCGCCGACGCTAAGTGCGGCAATCCAGTCCAACACTGACATCTACCAACTGCTGCTGCGGGCGGGTGTCGACCCTGTCGCCAAGAACATAACGATTGACGTCAAGCAGAGCAGCGGTCTGTGGTCGTTCCTGGGGAACATCTTGACGTTCTTACCGCTGATCTTCTTCGGCGGTATCCTGCTGTTCATGATGCGCCAGGCCCAGGGGACGAATAACCAGGCCATGGGCTTTGGACGCAGCCGGGCCAGGATGTTCTCCGGCAACCGGCCCACGGTGACATTCTCCGATGTGGCTGGGGTGGAAGAGTCGAAAACGGAGCTCCAAGAAGTGGTGGAGTTCCTGAAATATCCAGAAAAGTTTTTGTCCTTGGGGGCGCACATTCCCAAGGGAGTCCTCATGGTGGGCCCCCCGGGCACCGGTAAGACGCTGCTGAGCCGCGCGTGCGCCGGGGAGGCCGGCGTGCCCTTCTTCTCCATCAGCGGCTCTGAGTTCGTGGAGATGTTCGTGGGCGTGGGTGCATCCCGCGTCCGTGACCTGTTCGACCAGGCCAAGCGGAACGCGCCGTCCATCGTGTTTGTCGATGAGATCGACGCCGTGGGGCGGCACCGGGGTGCGGGCCTGGGCGGCGGGCATGACGAGCGTGAGCAGACCCTGAACCAGATCCTGGTGGAGATGGACGGGTTCGACACCAGCACCAACGTCATCGTCATTGCGGCGACGAACCGCCCGGACATTCTGGACCCGGCGCTGCTGAGACCAGGACGGTTCGACAGGCGAGTGGTGCTGGACCTACCGGACATCAACGGCCGAGTGGCCATCCTGAAGGTGCACACCAAGGGCAAGCCCTTGGCGCCGGACGTGGACCTAGAGTACCTGGCGCGCCAAACGCCGGGCTTTAGCGGTGCCGATCTGGCGAACTTGGTGAACGAGGGCGCCATCCTGGCGGCACGGCGAGGGAAGAAAGATATCGGCGCAATGGAGCTATTGGAGTCCGTGGACCGGGTGACCATGGGCCCAGAACGCCGGACTAGGGTCATCAGCCAAAAAGAGAAGGAGATCGTTGCCTATCACGAAGGTGGGCACGCGTTGGTGGGCCATCTGCTGGCGCACGCGGACCCTGTCCAGAAGATATCGGTCGTCTCCAGGGGCATGGCGGCGGGCTACACCAAATCGTTGCCTGAAGAGGACCGGATGTTCTACTCCCGGCCTCAGCTCATGGACCGGATTGCCATGGCGCTAGGCGGCAGGGTCGCCGAGGAGGTAACCTTCGGCGAGGTGACGACGGGCGCTAGCAACGACCTAGAGAATGTCACGCAGATGGCCCGGGCGATGGTGACGCGGTATGGGATGAGCGACAAGCTGCTGCCCCGGACCTTCGGCAAGCGGGAGGACATGGTCTTCCTGGGCCGAGAGATTTCCGAGCAGCGCGATTACAGTGAGAAGGTCGCGCAGGAGATTGACGACGAGGTGCAGAACATCATCCTGGAAGCGTATTCAACGGCGAAGCGGCTGTTGATAGAGCACTACGCCAAGCTGGTGCAGGTCGCTCGCTTCCTGATGGTGCACGAGACGGTGGAAGGGGACGAGTTGAGGCAGCTCTTCGAGTCTCCTGTGCCGCCGCTGGATGGCACCGTACCGGCGAGTGCGTAAGCCGAGCGACAAGCACGAGAACGCGTGAAACGGCCCCTGAATTGCCAGGGGCCGTTTCTTTTCACCTGGACCCACTCGTCTGCCAATCCTCTTTACAGCTTCCGCGAAAGGCATAGGTTGTCCTCCCAATCTTCGCACATTGCACGATGTCAGCGGGGCCGGAGGCCCGGTATCAGTAGATGATGCGAGAGGCGGTGCGGCATGATGCACTTACCACACTCTGAAAACGTCTTTACGGCCGGGCTTTTCGATGGCATTGCGCAGAGCTACGAATGGCCTGCACGCTTGCTCTCTCTTGGCCAGTACGACCGCTGGCACCGCTTCTTGGTGTCCCGTCTCCAACTAGAAGCCGGCTCGCGGCTACTGGACGTGGCGACAGGTACGGGACTGGTTGCGGAGCGTGCGCGCGCGGCGTGGGACTGCGAGGTGGTGGGGGTGGACTTGAGCGCGCGAATGCTGGCGAACGCCCGCTCGCGGGCGGACAAGGAGAACAAAGCACGTGCGTGGGACCTGCTGCGGGCTCGCGCGGAGGACCTCCCGTTCACCAGCGGGACCTTCGACGCTGTGGTCTTCACCTATCTGCTGAGGTACGTGGCGGACCCTGGCGAGACGATACGGGAGTTGGTGCGGGTGCTCCGCCCGGGCGGCATGCTGGCATCGTTGGAATTCGCCGTGCCACCGGGACCCATTCTTCGCCCGCTTTGGCTGGCCCATACGCGGATGCTCATGCCACTGGCCGGTGCGATGTTGGGACATGGATGGTCTCGGACCACGCGTTTCCTTGGTCCGAGCATCTCAGACTTTTATCGCCGTTATCCGCTGAATGACATCGTTAAGTCCTGGCAAAAAGCGGGCGTGCCCGGGGTCTCAGTCCAGCCGCTCTCATTGGGTGGCGCCGTGGTGATGTGGGGCGGCAAGGGATGAGTGTCCTGCAGCGTCACGGTTCTTTCCCCAACCGGAACGCAACCACGCGCGGCGTGCCGGAGCCTCGCCTCGTTGCAATCAAGGCAACAGTTGACTTTCGAAAGGCAGGTGCTACCCCATGAAGACCGGACTCAGGCCCGCCTTCTATGCCGTGCCCGGCGGCGCATTGCAGGATTGTCTCACCCTCTTGCACCCACCCTATACAGTCTGGCACCTGTCCTACGTTGTATTGGGCGCGGCTGCCGCCCCAGAAGTCTATCCATCCCGGGTCGGGGGCACGCTACTTGCTTTCTTCCTGGCGGTCGGCCTTGGCGCGCACGCTCTGGACGAGCTCAACGGGCGTCCGTTGCGCACCCATGTGAGGCAGGGCGCGCTGATCGCCGTCGCCGTCTGTTCCATTGCCGGAGCGCTGGGCATCGGCGCGCTTGCGGCCGTTCTGATCAGCCCCTGGGCAGTGCCCCTGGTCATTTTTGGAGGTTTCACCGTGGTCGCGTACAACCTCGAGTGGTGGAGCGGCCGAATGCACTCCGACATTTGGTTCGGCCTGGCGTGGGGAGCGTTTCCGGCTATCGCTGGCTACTGGGCCAACGCCCAGTGTATTACCCCGGAAGCGATTGCGATCGCCGGCGCCTGCTTCGCTCTCAGCCTAGCCCAGCGAGTGCTCAGCAAACAGGTGCGCGGGATCCGGAGGAGCAGCCGCCACGTCACCGGGCGCATCGAGTACGAGGATGGGCAAGTAACAGAGATCACGTCGACGTATCTCCTGGCAGCCCCCGAGGCCGCACTACGGCTGCTGACGGTATCGGTTGCCGTGCTGGCCTTTGGCCTGCTCCTGGCCAGGCTGTAGGAGCCAGGGCATGCTACTGGGGCCCCTATTGCAGGGCTGAGGAAGCGTCTTCCTCCTCGTCCAAGGGAAGCGGCCGGAAGTAGAGTCCCCATTTGTGCATGAGCGCGCGGACTGTAGGGTCGTTAAGCTGGGTCAGCTCGTTCAGGAACCCGGCCAGCGCATGGGCGTGGATCTGCTCTGGGGCGGCCACCCAGCTTCCTTCAGACGGCACGGCGTAGAGCAGCCCTGCTTGGTTCTGCGAGCGTATCTCCACACGAGTCCCACCGTGGTCCTGCTTGACGGTAATGCCATAGGCCATGCGGCGCCTCCTCATTCTCAATCTTCAAGCTCAATCTCCAAGTCCACAAGAGCTTGACCTGAGAATTATACCGGGCAAAGACGCCGGCGGCGCTGGTTGGCCGCTAAGCCTGTAAGGCCACGATCCGTAGCCACAAAGTGCCTGTCTCCCCGGACTTGTTCGTCGTGGGACAACCAGCC
Organism: Dehalococcoidia bacterium; assembly: GCA_046705745.1. Classification (GTDB taxonomy): domain Bacteria; phylum Chloroflexota; class Dehalococcoidia; order Lucifugimonadales; family Australimonadaceae; genus JBJKQC01. The sequence continues at coordinate 531 of JBJKQC010000349.1, read as the reverse complement.
TACGAGATGGCCGCGTGCGTCTCGGTTAAGTCCTTGGCCATCGCTTCAATATTGGTGATCCGGCCGACGCGGGGCGCAATCTGTAACCCGCACCACCGGGCAGTGAAGTACTTCCCCGGTCGTGGGCTGCCGGGGGCAGCCCGTCCTTCTGCTCAGCAGCAGGGACTTTGGTCAGGAGGACAAGACCCAATCGCCCCGCGGCTGACACAGGCCAGTCAAGGCGGGAGTCCCACAAATGATAAGCTGGCAGCCGCCAGTTCCTTCACACCGAGCATTATCTCTATCATTAGAAGGTGCGGGACGCCCGCGCTATGGCGGTGCCGTTATCCCACGGCTCCCGCCCATTGAGGTAGCTGCGTGCTAGAGTGACGCTCCTAGCGGACCTGGGTCGGACAATAGACGTGTTGGACGTGGACTCGCTATGCGTTCCATTGAGTATGATGAATGAAAGCCCTGTGACACTGGCCTATGGCCGATGCGCAAGCGAGAGCCGGAGCTGATCTGACAAGTCTCGCTTCTAGACTCGGTGTG
>JBJKQC010000348.1:0-5332 GCA_046705745.1 Dehalococcoidia bacterium | reverse complement strand
TTGCGGATGCTTGTTGAGTGAGCCCCCAGCACGCCATAAGGAGCCTCGCCCTCCTGTCCGCTAATTATCACCGTCATGCCACTCATGAGGCCGTGAGCCTGCATGAGGGGAGACGGGGTAAAGCGGTCTTCCGTGTGCACGCTCTCCATGATCACGGGGCCGCCGGACAGCAGCGTGTATCCGGCCTGCGAGCTGGTGCGGGCCTCCAGCATCTCGCGGCCCACCAGCCCCGGCTGCCATCCTACGCCAGCCTTCAAGAGGAAAGCGTCCTCGGTCGGCAACAGCTCCAAGATGCCCACGTGCTGGACCGCGAGGGCCTCAGCCACTCGAGAAGCCACTAGATGCAAGAAGTCGTCAGTGTCCGTGTTTTCGAGTCCGAGGCGCGCCAGGTCGCTAAGGGCTACGAGCTGCCCCAGTCGCACAGCCACCGCCTCCTCGGCCTTCACCTGATCGGTGATGTCCCTGAAGTTGATGACCACTACCCCGATGCTTGGTTCTTCGAGGTGATTGCGGGCGATGGCCTCGACCCATCGCCATGAACCGTCGGCATGCTGCACCCGGAACGAAGCGCGCGCTTGTAGGCCCGGCGCCTCGCCAACTGGGGCCATTGCTGCTCTTGCCTTTGGCAGATCGTCCGGGTGCATGAGCCGGCTGCTGTCCGTGCCGAGCAGCGTCTCGGGCGGGTAGCCCAAGATACGCTCGACAGATGGGGTGATGTAGAGGAAGTTGCCGGTGGCGTCGAGGAGCGCGATGGCATCGAAACTGTTGTCCACCAGCTTCCTGAAACGCTCTTGGCTCAGTCGAAGCGCCTCCTCGGCGCGCTTGCGGTCCGTGATATCGCGCCGTACCGCCAGGTGGACGCCTGGCTCGATGTTGGGCACGGCTATGGCTTCGAGGAATGCTGTCATCCCGTCCTTGTCGAGCATGGAGTACTCGGTCCGGACTGGAGCGCCGCCTTCAATGAAGGCCTTGAACTCCTCGCCCCACTCTTCCTTTGATTTTTCGCCCATTAAGACCCAGGACTCGCGGCCCACCAACTCTTGCCGCGTGTAACCAAGCATCGCGCACGCGGCTGGGTTGACGTCCAGGTACCGGCCTTCGTCGTCGGTGAGGATGATCCCGTCCTTGCTCGCCTGGAAAATGGCGCGGTAGCGGGCTTCTATCCGCTTCAGCTCCTCCTGGCTGGCTTCAAGTTCGGCCAGGCGGACCCTGAGCGCATCGCTCTCCCTCTCCAGCTCGGCCGCGCGCCGCCGAAGCTCTGCCGTCTCGGTCGCCCCCAAGGGGTCCGCGACGTCGTCCATGATTGTTAACCTCTGCCTGTTGTTGAACCCAGTGGGCGGCCCCCATGAATCGATGGGAAAAGAGTACTACAGGTGACAGAGATGAAGCAGCCTAACAAAGGATCATCGTCTCTATTGAGGTCTCTATTTAGAGCGGTTTTACATTGGGTGGATGGTCGTGCGCCACGGGAAGCGTTTTCGCGCCCATCCTAGCCTTCCCTCTCAGGGGGCAGGGACTTGTATGGCGCCGAATTGTGGGCCCTTGGGGTACATCCGCCCCTAAACCGCTCTAGGTAAGGCCAGCTGCTGCCTGGTGTTTCAGGGAGGTATGGGATACTGATTGCGTTTCCTGCTCAGCGTATGAGGGGCTGCGACATGTCGTTCTTACCCATTGGGGTCTCCACGCCGCGCGGCTGACAGGAAACCTTGGCTGAGATCGAGGCATGAGTGCCAGGTTCAGCTTTCGATGGGTCTCGCCATCGGCGTTTCGGACTTGCCTGCATGGCCGAGCTTATGCCGCTCGTTTCTGCACGACGTCCCGGTGCTGACCAATTCCGGTCCTGTCATTTCGCCTGAACCTGGCTCGTTCCCTCCTGCGCGCTCCAATCGATAGCCGCTGATGCGAGCTAAATACGGGCTAAGCCCGCGTGTTCACAAAGACTACCCGCGGGGCTCATTGAAGAGCCACGCGACCCGAAGGACATAAAGATCGTGGAGGGAGACACCCACCAATGGAGCCGCGGAGCGGAGAGAAGCTGGTTTCGGAGGATGGACAGCTGGCTGGGCCAGCACTGAGACATCGGGGGCTGGCCCCGGTGACTCTGCTTGCAGTTGCCATGGGTCGCGGTCGGAGGCGGGCAGCTAGGCGGACGGTTTAGCGCAGCATGTGGCTGTGTTCGCCTAGGACAAGCGTCGTTCCCTCCTCTCGCTCATCGTGCGGCTGCTGGCCAAAGGTCCTTGAGCTCTGCGGGGAGGCAGCCGACCACGTCATCGATTTCCCCAGCCGACACCCGCCCGGCGAGGACTGCAAAGACGGCACGGGCCACCACGTCCGGCTCGAGATTGATGCGGTTGTCGAGCGAGTCACGGATGTGTCCGAGGAATTGCTTGAGATGGCGCTCCTTGAGAGGAGTCCTGGTCGGATCCCACCCATCGAAGTACAGGCCCCGAATGACCACAGGGAGTTGTGCCGCCAGGTGCGCGGCTTCATCCACCGGCAGTCTGTCCCTCAATGCGCGCATAGTAGCGTGCAGCGCTGCGTACGCTTCTTCCCGCTTATCTGTCCCCATCTCGGCCATGACCGCGTGCAGCCAGGTGTCTAGGCGGTTGAGAGTGCGGTCTAGCTCAGGGATGCCGGTGCTCTCCATGTCTGCTCCCTTCATGCCCATGTTTTCCTGCGTCATGGCTCCGCCAGCCTGACGGCTTGTCCCTCGAAACGTTCCATCGAAGCCCTGAGCCCGGTTCGTGCGAGACCGCGCGATTCCGGCTGCCAGGCTCGGACGGCTGAGAGTGTCCCGCCGTACAACCCCGGATGGCCCGGCGTCCGGCTATTGATTCCATAACGGCAGGCCCAGTGTAGGGCCTCGGGCCGCGAGGTCGTGCCGACCTGCTTGAGCTCGGGTCAGGATCGCGCCTGTCGGAAGCCGTCACCTGAAAGTCCTGGAACCGAAAAAGGCGTCTCTCGATCGTCATCCATTACCCACCACCCTCCGGGCTGCTGCACACCACACCGTTGACACACTGGCCGGCAGCACCGGCGGCCTTGTCCCGGACGCTCTGTTCTCCGCGTACCGTCTTCACTTCCTTGTTCATCACGTCGCTAATGTTCATATCTCTACCTCTTCCTCTGGCATCCGCCCCAGAAGCTTGCCGCCCACTGGATAGACGATAGAAGCCAACTCGTGACCCTTGCGTGACCTGACGCGGCTTGGCTGACCTCTAAAGCGCCGTCGCTATATCAATGCTGGCGCCAAATCGCTGGGGCCAAATCGCCAAGGCTGCTTAACCCCGCTCACCTGGCTTCCGGCGGCCCCCCTTGGCGTGGCTCGCCTTCAGCAGCTCACGGACATCCTCATCCTCGACTTGAGGAAAGCGCGCGTAGAACTGGCCGACCCCCCAGAACTCGTAAGGTGTCGCTAGACAGACCACCTCATTGGCGGTCCGGTGCAATAGTTCGCATGCGTCTGGCGACCCAATGGGAACGGCAACGACGATCCGCTTGGCGCCTCGGCGTCGAACGCTGGCTACCGCCGCTTCCATCGTGGAGCCCGTGGCCATGCCATCGTCCACGAGCACGACTGCGGCATCGGAAAGGTCCACTGGCGGGTATTGGCCCCGGTACAGCCGCTCCAGGTCCTGCGCCTCCACCAAGCGCGTGTCGACCTCTTCGTTCAGGTACGCTTGTGACACGCCCTGGTCCAAAATGATCTCGCGGCGAAGCACCTGCGCACCGTCAGCGCAGATCGCGCCGATCGCCAATTCACTGCTCATGGGCGAGCGGAGCTTCTTCACCACGAGTATGTCCATGGGCACGCCGAGTAAGGACGACACCTCATAGGCGATTGGCACGCCGCCGCGAGTTAGACCAATGACTGCCGAAAATGATTCCCGCCGTGCGGCGAGCACCGCCCCTAACAAACGGCCCGCTGCCTGGCGGTCCTCGTACATCGGATTTTCGGCTTCAAGCTGCTGGTAGTACATTTGTCCCCAAGTGCGGGCGCCCCAGCAACGTCCCCGGAGCGCATACGCTCATCGTCCCTCTACGATCTTGCTGCGCTCGTGTGACAAGGGCGTGAAGATACCGGGAATTCACGTGATAGATTCGCGGAGTATTGCTACGGACGATGGAAACGAAAAACTGTACGGGCAGTACTGGGGAAGTGCCTTCAGCCAGATTGTGGGCACAGGCCCGGTGCCCGCACTGGCTGCACGGTGCCACCCTGTCGGTCGACTGACTCAAGCACTTCAGGGCGCGAGGCGCTCGCATGGCGCGTCGTAGTCTGTGGGCCCGCGAGACCGTTTCACACCGAAAAGCCAACGAGCACACCGATACTTGCGGCGCGGTCCACGAAGGCGCACCAAGGCTGCTAGACGCGGCCGTACGCCACGCCTCCTTAACCTCGACTTTGACCTGTTTCCGTTGCGCCTCCGCCGGCTCGGGGACAATCACCTCCAGCACGCCGTCCTTGAACGTGGCCTGGATATCCTCCGGCTTAATCCCATGCGGGACACGCATGGAGCGTGAGTACTTACCGAGGGTTCGCTCCATGCGATAGTCGTCCTCCTCTTTTGCTTCGGCCTCTTCTTTTCGGGAGCCATGCACCGTCAGAACATTGTCCTCGACGGCCACATCTACGTCCTCGCGGTTGACTCCCGGCAAACCGGCCCAGACGACGATATTGTTGCCCCGCTCGAGAACGTCGATATCTGGCGTCCATCCGTGCACTCGCCAGATTCGTGGAAAGCGGTTGTAAGCTGGGCGCGAAGGCCAACCCGTTAGCACGCGGTCCACCGTCTCGTCCAAGTCTTCCACGAGCGCGGGCCCTCTGCCTCCACGGCGCCACATACACCGCTCGCCGTCGCTCTGCGTCATGCCCCACCTTCCTGCACTGGCTTGTCTCCAGGCGAAGGAATAATCCGTCTGAGGGAACCGGAACGCATGTTGCGAATGAGTAGCGGCGGGCGCAAGGCATCTGAGCGAATCACCGGCTCTTGCCGTTACGAATGGTCATGGAGTGGCGCCATCGCCGGCTGCGGACTGGGCCCAACAACGAAAAGGGACGAACGCGATGTCCCCGGCTGGGAAGCGGTGGTTCGTCACGCATCATGGCGCAGCAGTGAATGCCCATGGGTGCCTGCGAAAAGCGCCTATCCCGATCCGTCGCATCAAGAATGTTGCCGCTACCCTCCTGGGCGATGGCCGAGATATTCACAAGACCTTCACTGTGGACTGGCCTGTAAGCACTGAATGCTTCACACGCCATTGATAGCCTGCGGGCATGGCGCCACCATCAATAACAGGCGTGAGGCGACGGCTCTGCACTCGCCGGGGC
>JBJKQC010000347.1:0-7038 GCA_046705745.1 Dehalococcoidia bacterium | reverse complement strand
GCATGTACCACGGCTGGATGTACGACGAGACCGGTAATTGCATTGAGCAGCCCTTCGAGGAGACCGTCCACCCGGACGGACGCTTCAAGGAGAAGGTGAAGATAACGGCCTACCCCGTCCAGGAGATGGGCGGGATGCTGTTCACCTACCTGGGCCCGCAGCCGGCGCCCCTCCTGCCCCGCTGGGAGCCCTTCACCTGGGACAACGGCTGGAGCGACATCGCCATCGTCGACCTCCCCTGCAACTGGCTCCAGTGCATGGAGAACTCCCTGGACCCCGTCCACCTGGAGTGGCTCCACGGCTACTGGGGCGTCCGCCAGGAGGAGGACAAGGCCGTCCGCCTGGGCCTGGCCGAGCCCAACACCTTCCCGACCATCCCCAAGGCCCACAAGAAGATCGGCTTCAACGTCTTCGACTACGGCGTCATCAAGCGCCGCGTGGTCGAGGGCAGCGACGAGGAGCACAACGACTGGAAGGTCGGCCACCCGGTCCTTTTCCCGACCATCCTCTTCGTCGGCAGCACCGTCCGTTGCAGTCTCCAGTACCGCGTCCCCATCGACGACACCCACACGACCCACTACACGTGGTACTTCTACCGCGCCGCGCCGGGCCACACGGCGCCTCCCCAGGAGAAGGTGCCCTACTGGTACGTGCCGCTCTACGAGCCCGACGGACGCCTCATCGCGGACCTCGTCAACCACCAGGACTTCGTGGCCTGGATAACGCAAGGCCTGAACGCCGACCGGACCAAGGAGCACTTGGGCGAGTCAGACCGCGGCATCATCCTCTACCGCAAGCTGCTCAAGGAGCAGATGGACGTCGTCGCCGACGGCGGCGACCCCATGGGAACGGTCCGCGACGCCGTCAAGAACGAGTGCATCGAGCTCCCGTTGGAGCGCTGGTCGTCCCTATCGCACCCGGCCCGCATGGCCAAGTACACGCCGTCTCAGGCGGGAGAGGGCCAGGACCTGGCGGAGCAGATATCCCAGGTCCTGGCTCCCTGGGCCAATGAGAAGCCCTGGGTCCAGGCGCGCACAAGCTAGCCGCCAGCCCTTTCTGGCAACGACGAGAGGGCCACCTTTGATGGCCCTCTCGTTCTGTCTCCTGGGTGCTACCAGTAATTTGTGTTAAGGATAGCTATGTTCGGCGCTCTCGCACCCGATTATTTCGGACGATGCTCTCCCGCGTCATTGCCTGGCAGACTGGAAGTCAGTCTACCCAGGTGATATATGACAACAACCAGACCCGACAGGGGGCGGTCGGATGCCGGCGCGGCCTCGCCCCTTAAGACCGCTTTGCCTTTATCTTCCCCAGACGATGGATATGTGGCTTCCGCCGAGAGCGCCGGCCTTGTCTACGTCAGCGATGCCTGGCCGGGGATCCGTCGGGAGCGCCAGGGAGCAGGATTCCAATACCTGGCGCCTGACGGGTCAGCCATGGAAGACGCATCCGTCCTTGAGTGGATCGGGCACCTGGCTATCCCGCCTGCTTGGGAGGACGTTTGGATCAGTCCCCTGCCCGATGGTCATATCCAGGCCACGGGCCGCGATGCCAAGGGCCGCAAGCAGTACCTCTACCATGAGGAGTGGCGGAAGGCCCGCGACGAAACAAAGTACGAGCGTATGGTCGCTTTCGCCCGCTTGCTTCCCCAGCTCCGCAAACGCGTCGAAAAAGACCTTTCCCGTCCCGGCCTAACCCGCCAACAAGTCCTCGCTACGGTCGTCCGGCTACTGGAGCTCTCCCTCATACGCGTAGGCAACCGGGAATACGAGCGCGCCAACCGGACCTACGGCCTCACGACCCTCCACCGGGACCACGTGGACATCTCCGGCTCCGAGCTTCGTTTCGAGTTCGTCGGCAAGCGCGGGGTCCGCCACAACGTCGGAGTGCGCGACCGCCGCCTCGCCCGTATCGTCAGCGAGCTCCAAGAGTTGCCCGGCCAGAAACTCTTCCACTACATCGACGAGAACGGCGAGTCCCAGCAGGTGGACTCCGCCGAAGTCAACGACTACATCCGCGAAGCGATGGGGGAGGACTTCACCGCCAAGGACTTCCGCACTTTCGCCGGCACTGTGACTGCTGCCACGGCGCTTCGCGACCTCTGCCCAGCCCAATCTCAGGCCCAAGCCAAGCGGCACATCGCCAAAGCGTTGGACATCGTCGCTAGCCGCCTCCGGAACACGCGCGCCGTAAGCCGTAAGTCCTATGTACTCCCCGTGGTTCTAGAGGCCTACCAGGACGGCTCGCTCTTGGAGTACCTGAGCGCCGAAGCTCCCTCCCAACGCATCGATGGCCTCCGACCCGAGGAGGCAGCCGTAGTCCACTTCATAGAAAGCAGGTCTGCGGGCAGGGCTACGGACTAGCGCTCCGAGTTGGCACGGCACGGCTGCTCCGGCCAACGTCCGGGCTCAGGCTGCCTGTCGCATGCCCTGGCTGGCTTGGTCTGACTGCTCCCGGTGTGCCTGCCTCCGCTGGTTCCGCCGCATCCGCACCACTGCGGGCAAAGACTTGCGTACCTGCTGCATCCCTCCGAGGACTGCGAAGAGCGTATCTGTCACCACCGGCACACCTAGGGACATGGCCGCCTGAAGCTGGCGACTGACCTTCCGTGCGGACGAATCGAACGCCCCGTGCGCCGCGTAATCGCCTTGGCCCGGGCTAAACAAGTTGCCTGGGGCCTGAGGGTCGGCTGGCCTCTCCGTTATTTGATTACCGTAGGCTGTCGCCGCCAAGGCCCGATCCAGTAGCCCAGGCAAGAATTTATTCCACGTAATGGCCGTCACGGCCGTCCTGCCCACGTACACCTCGCGCTTGCGTTGGTGGGAGGCCCAGACAATGGCCCGCGCTGCGATCTCAGGCTCGTAGATCGGCGGGAGCGGCTGCGGCTGGTGCTCCAGGTGAGTCCGGCACCACGAGAACTGAGGTGTGTTGAAGCTGCTGAGCTGGACCATCGTCACACGGATATTGGAACCCTCGTGGATCAGCTCAGTTCTGAGCGATTCCGTGAATCCCAGTATGGCGTGCTTAGCACCACAATAGGCGGCCTGCAACGGTATGCTGCGGTAGGCAAGACCGGAGCCGACCTGGATAATGACGCCCCGGTCACGCGGGCGCATCTGTTCCAGTGCTGCCAGCGTCCCATTGATCGTCCCCAGATATGTCACCTCGGTGACCCTGCGGTACTCATCCGGAGTGATGGAAGAGACTGGTCCGAACACAGTCGCCATCGCATCGTTTACCCACACCTCGATAGGTCCGAGCTCCGCCTCCACTCGCCGCGCAGCCGCCATCACCTCGTCCGCATTGGACACATCCACAGGTATCGCGGTACCGTCGCCGCCCGCCGCCCGTACCTCGTCCAAGGCCGATTGGAGTCGCTCTTCGTTGCGGGCCAGGAGCGCCACCTCTGCGCCTTCATCCGCGAACGCTCGCGCCGTAGCTCTGCCTATCCCAGCCGAAGCGCCAGTGACCACCACAACCCGAGAGCGTTGTCCTCGCACTCCACCACCTCCATTTACGCCAGCAATGACACCGGGGCCTGAAGGAATCCCCTGCTCCATCTCACGATAGGCTCCGGCGTTAATTGGAACAAACTCCGTGTTGCTTAGTCCTACCGCTGACACCAAGCCAGCGAGGCCGCGATCTATGAGGAACGTTCAGCGACCCGAAGGCGCCTGGACCCGCCAGGTACGCGGTTCCGTCGGTGATAGCATGTGGGCGTTCCCCAGAGAGGATCGATCGTGGAAATCGGACAGCTTGAAGCATTCCTCATGGCAGTACGGCTGCGAAGCTTCAGTCGAGCCGCTGAGGCTATTGGTGTGACGCAGCCCTCCCTGAGCGCCCGCATCCTTGCGTTGGAGCACGAGCTTGGCGAGCCGTTGTTTCATCGCTTAGGCAGAGGCGTTCGACTGACCGATGCCGGCCGCGCCTTCCTCCCCTACGTCCAGCGAGCAATCGATGCACTCGGCGCTGGGCGCGAGGCTATCGAAGCGACCAGGACCGCTACCGGAGGCAAGCTCCACATCGGCGCCGCGCGAAGCATTTCGGCCAACGTGCTGCCGGGCATATTGGAGCAGTTCCGCGAGCGGCACCCCGGCGTCGACGTGGCCATCAAGACCGGCCGTTCGTCAGAGGTCCTGGAAATGGTGTTGTCCGAGGAGATACAGGTGGGCGTGGCCAGGGCGCTGCACCACCCCGAAGTAGTCACTAAGCACTTGTACGACGAACAGATCGTCCTGGCGACGCACCCGGGGCACCCCTTCGCGCGGGCAGGGTCGGCTAGCATTTACGAGGTGGCGTCGGAGCCGCTCATCGTCTACGACAAAGAGAGCACCTACTTTGTGCTCATAGAACGAGTCTGCAGGGAAGCTGGCATCGTGCCCAACATCCAGATGGACCTAGACAGCATCGAGTCCACGAAACGCATGATCGAGCGCGGCCTCGGGGTAAGCTTCCTCCCCCTCAACGCGCTTCGCCGGGAATTGTCCCTCGGCACGCTGGCACACGTTCGGCTGAAAGAGGGGTATCAGATTACGCTACCCACTGCGGTCATGGTCCGCCGTGCTTCCAGTTACGGGGCCATTGTTACGGCATTCCTCGATCTCCTCCATGAGCTCTATCCCGCTGAGCCCGTCGATTCCTAAGCGCCTACCCCCATCACCATCGAACTAGCGCACGCTTAGATATCCGCCCGGCACGCCCCGCTTGGAAAGTACGAACTGCCAGAGCTGGATGTTGCGGACACGAAAGCCGCCGGCACAGGACAATAAGTAGAACTTCCACATGCGGTAGAACCGCTCGTCGTATTTGCCTTTGAGCTTGGGCCAGTTGGTATTGAACTTTTCATACCAGGCCATCAGTGTCTTGTCGTAGTCCGCGCCGAAGTTGTGCAAGTCCTCCACCACAAAAAGCCCCTCGATGGCCTCTCCGATCTGCTTGATCGATGGGAGCACACCGTTGGTGAAGATGTATTTGTCCATCCACGGGTCGATGGCGTTGGCAGACCTTTTGGAGCCGATAGTGTGGAGCAGAAAAAGCCCATCGTCTGCCAGGAGACGATGGGCCACTTCAAAGTACGCCCGGTAATTCTTCGGCCCCACGTGCTCGAACATACCCATGGACACGACATGGTCGAACCGCCCGGTGGCGTCACGGTAATCCTTCAAGTGCGCCTTCACGGGCAGTCCGGCGTAGCGTTGCCCCACGTATTTCACTTGTTCCTCTGAGACAGTCACGCCCTCACAGCAGGCGCCATAGCGCTCTGCGGCAAACCCCATGAAAGCCCCCCACCCACAGCCAATGTCAAATACCGATTGCCCTGGCTTGAGGCCGATTTTCCGACAGATGAGGTCCAGCTTCGCGTCCTGGGCCGCGTCCAAATTGTCTGCCTCTTTCCAGTAGCCGCAGCTCCCGGTCAAACGCGAGTCAAACGTGCATTCGAAGAGATCGTTGCCAAGGTTATAGTGCTGGTCGGCCACCTGCCACGCGCGCTTCTTGTTTTGACGGTTGGTCCACTTGGCTTCGAGTGCGAGCCTCAGGGTTTTCAGGTTGCGCGGCATCTGACTCTCGACGTCGGTTTTAAGGAGGCGCGCCATGGTCTCGTCCAACCGCTCTGAGTCCCACCAGCCGTCCATGTAGGCCTCCCCAAAGCCCAAGGAGCCTTCGGAAAAGACGCGTGCGTAAAGGCGCTCGTCGTGGACCTGAATATCCCATGGTTCGGGGCCGTTGATGGAAATTTCGGCGGACGCAAGCAGCCGTTCCGCGGCTTCGGCAAACTTCTGCTTCGGCATGTCGCTCTCCATGAATGAGTGATAAAACGCGCCGCTGGCCCCGGTTCCACGAGGCTTTCCCTATCGCAACTTGGGTCCCACGTCCGAGCCTGCATTGGGCGAGCGCGCTGTATTGTAAAAGACGCTCCGCCCGCATACCAACCAGGCCGCCAGCTCGGGGCGCTCTGGCAATTCCACATCACTCTCGTCACCCAGGCGTCTCCGGCGTGTCCAGCGCTTTGCCTGGTTGAGGCATAGTAGCCACTAGCCGTAGTCTGGTGATATGAAAGCCGGAGGACTAGCAACAGAAATCCAGCGTGTGCCAGGTGTCCGTGGGGCCAATGCGTACCTCATGACTAGCCCGGAAGGAATTGCCCTCATAGACACCGGCTTCCCCGGCAACCTTCGGCCGGTTTTGCGGCTCCTCACCAGCCTCGGCCGGAAGCCCAGCGATCTCCGGTACATCTTGCTCACCCATGGGCATCCCGACCACACCGGATCGGCCAAAGCGCTACGCCAGGCTACCGGCGCTCATGTCCTCATCCACGAAGGGGATGTCCATTCACTGGTCGGAAACTTGGCCCTGGTCCGCTGCCACGGCGTGCCAAGCATGATCATGCCGGCCCCGTGGCGTGCCGACGTCGACGGGTGCCTGCGAGAAGGCGATACTATTGCCGGGCTCCGGGTCCTGTACACGCCCGGAAGCGTTTGCCTATGGCGGGAGGATGACGGAATCCTTTTTACCGGAGACCTCATCACGCAACGCGGGCGGTACGTATCCCGGTCAATGCCCTTCCCCGGGACCGACCTCCGAACTTATCACGAGTCCATCCTCCGCGTTAGCGAATTACCCGCTCAGATCGCCTGCCTGGGCCACGGAGGCCCCTTGCTGGAAGATGTGCCTCGGGTACTGCGGGAAACAGGGCTTTGGTATGCCGGATCCCCTCGAACCCGACGCTGGTTGCAAAATCTTCCTGGTCCGCTTCGGCCCGGACTCCACCCCGGGTATCTCTACCGCTGATGATCCGCCGCATCACGTGTGCTTCACAGCCTCCAGCGTCGGGGCCATGAAATCCTCACGGACGATCCCTACGATATGGGCTGCCAGCCCGTTGCAAGGGCCAAGATAAGCCGTTACGGAGGTGGGCCATGACAGAGGCTATGACACGTGTACCGCTGGACAGGCTACTCAGCCTGGAAGACCAGGTAGCCATCGTTACAGGGGGTGCCATGGGCATCGGCAAAGGTATCGCTACTCGGTTCGCGGAAG
>JBJKQC010000346.1:0-2919 GCA_046705745.1 Dehalococcoidia bacterium | reverse complement strand
CGGAGGTCACCGGACCGGCATGCCAGGATCGCACGATGGCCTGGAGGGCCAAGAAGAGGGCGCGCGACGAACGTCTTGCTCCGCGCGCTTATTGTGCCCAAGGGTCCGGGCCGGGGTCGCCGCCGGTTGCAACGATCACGAGCCGTGGGATGTAGTGCTCCCACCCCTGAGCGTGGCTGTCCCGCTCGCCTTCCGGCAGGTCCAAGTGGCGCAGCCGCAGGAGAGTCCCCTGGCCGTCCGGCGCGAGCGTCACTTCCACCCTGCTGGCGCCGGACGGAAGGGACCTGCTGCCTTCCCAGCCCCAGGTTAACACGACTCTTTCGTTCGGGACGACCTCCACGTAGGAGCCGCTGATGGTCATGTCCCTGTTATTGCTCGAACGGAAGATGCCGCCGGGCCGGGCGTCGATCTGGGTATCCACCCAGCCCATCCATCGGACCATCTTGTCCACTTCAGTCAAGAATGGGAACACGGTCTCCGGCCGAGCGGCGATGCGCACCTCCATCTCGATGATCTCCTGCGTGGACCGGTTGACGACGGACATTATGTTGTCTCCTTTCTCCTCTTCTCTTCGGCTTCAGCGGCCTCTTTCAGCAGCTCCAAGCGTTCTGTCCAGAATTCACGGAGGAACCGCTGCAAGTCGGACAGGCCCTCCGGCCGAGCCCGGTACAAGCGCCGCGTGCCTTCACGACGCATGTCGAGCAGGCCGGCCTGCCGCAACACTTGCAGGTGCTGCGACACCGCCGGCCTGGTTACGTCGAAGTGCTCGGCGATCTCCCCGGCAGACAATGGGCGGTCCTTCACCAGTAGCAGTATTTGTCGGCGCCGGGGCTCGGCTATAGCCGTCAGTGCTTCGTCCAACATAGCATTAGGTTAGTCATTACTTTCGTAAGTGTCAACTAACTATTCAGCACAAGAAGAAACACACGGCACCTCTGTTGGTCCTCGCTCACTTCGGGCTGCCGGCTTTACGCGGCTTTGACGACCTTGTAACAGGAGCTAGACAACGCGGGCCTTGCGTACCGACTCCAGCCATTGCTCGGCGAGCGTCTCCATATCCTCCACGGTACATCGCCATCACCCTGGCAGCCGGGGCGCGCTCTTCCAAGTTTCTTTGGCAGCTTGCCAACCGGCATGCCTGGAGACAGGACGCACACCTGTTAGGCAGCCCCTGATGGGGACAGGGGGGCTACGGCAGCTAGAGAGACTCTTCGCCGATGACCTTCGGCCAGGAGCCCAGCGCCCTGGCGCAAGACTGCTGGGCTTGCCGTTCGCGTAGGCTAGGCCCGGTGTGAGCAGTAAGCGGTAAGGCTATAGAGCCACGTTTCAACCGCACCTCCCCAGCGCTTCCTTGAAGGCGCGGATGGCGGCGATGTGCTCATCCACCGTGCGGAAGCCCGCGCGCATGGTGTTGACCGATACGTGGGTCGCGCCCAGTTCCTCCCATGCTTGCGTCTGGCGGACGGCCTCTTCAACGCCGTGGCTCACACTGACGCGCGCCGAGAGTGCCATGGCGTTGGGATCGCGTCCGGCCTCCGTGACAAACCGGCGGTACCGTTCGACCAGCTCGCCCCCCGCCTCGTCCGGCCGGACCTGCGGAAGCCAGCCATCACCTAATCGCGCGGCGCGCCGGAGGACGGCGTCCGTGCGGCCTCCGCCGAACCAGATAGGGATGGGCTGCTGGATGGGCAGCGGGTTGATGCCAGCGTCGGGTATTCGGTGCCACTCGCCCGCGAAAGACACCGACTCCTTGGTCCACAGCGCCCGCAGCACCTCCACCTGCTCCTCGCTGCGGCGCCCGCGGTTGTGGAAATTCTCGCCCAGCGCCTCGTACTCCACGGCATTCCAGCCGATGCCGATGCCCAACCGCAGCCGTCCGCCGCTGAGCACATCCACCTCTGCGGCCTGTTTTGCAACGAGGGCGGTCTGCCGCTGGGGGAGGATGACGATGCCGGTGATTAACTCCAATGACCGGGTAATCGCCGCCAGATAGCCGAACAGGACGAACGGCTCCTGAAATGGGTGGGCGGTCGTGTAAGGGCCACTCCATTCGGTGCGTTTGGAAACGTCAGCGCCGAGCACATGGTCAAAGGCCAGCAGATGGCCGTAGTCCAGGGCTTCCGCTGCGGCAGCGTAGGCGCGAATGGCGCCGGGATCGGACGGCATCTCAGTCTGCGGAAAAACGACACCGATGTTCGCGGGCATACTCACCTCGCATGAAGTGGTTGGCTGATCGCGGCACGTCAGTAGACCGGCGGACGATGCAGGGCTCTAGGAAGCGCCATGCGAGCACTCCGACACAAAGTGCCAGGATTTTCGCGGCTTGGACAAGGGCCTCATGACCGCGAAGCCGCGCCTCCGATGATTCCGACACAAATGCTCGGAATATGCTTGGAACGGCTACGGACCCTATTATACTATGTTTGGCATTTGTCCGGCGTAGATTACCAGAGTGATGACGCAGCCCAAGAGCAAAGGCACACGTTCGCAAGGCAAATGATCATCTGCTCGCAGCATGCAGCCCTCGGGGCAAATGGTAGTCCACCGCCGAGGGCTGCGCTCGTACCCAGGCTGGGAAAATCTGAGGGGAAACCCGTTCCCCCTAAGGTCCGAGTAAGACTCGGGACTCCTGCGGGAGATCTTGGAGGGTCTGTCAAACGGGTCCCCCCTCGCCGGTGGTCTAGCCTGGTATTACTTCGTCCCGTGGATAACCACGTGAACGGGCGTCACGTCAATGGCCGCAACGTCACGGAATCCCGCGCGCGACAACGAGTCCGTAAACCGGCTCGTCGGCAGGAGCTGGCAGCCGATGTGCGCCTCGAAAAACTGGATCCCGCTCATGATCTGGGCCGGCAGCGTCCGACACTCCTCCAGCATCTCCGGGAACGGGAATTCGTTCACGACGAATACACCTCCGGG
>JBJKQC010000345.1:0-8992 GCA_046705745.1 Dehalococcoidia bacterium | reverse complement strand
GCATCCAGGTGCGCCGCGCGGTAGGCGCGGTTGCCTAAGCGCTCCAGCAGCGGCGGCAGGTCCGCCAGGAAGTAGATGTTGACGGCGGCGTCGCCGGCCAGGTCCTGGTCCAGCGCAAGCCTCGTGGCCTCCTCGCGGCCCGTACCGACCTTTAGGAGTTCCAGCGCTCGAGCGTTCGGGTGATAGACATATGCCCCTCGCTCCAGGCCTTCTACCGCGTTCGCGATGACGTAGGGAGTCGTTAACTGGGGCGAGTGGTCCGGCGCGGCATCCAAGGGCACAGGGTTAGTCATGGACGCGAGGAGGGTCGAGAGCCGGCCGAAGCTGATGGGCAGACGCCCGAAGCGGCGCGACGAGCCGCGGCGGATGATCACCTCCTCGAGGGACCGGCCGGGGGAATCTTCGGGAGCCAAGGGAATGAGCTCGGCAGACCCCGGTCCGCCTGCAGGCAGGATGGACCCGAGCGTCTCGCGGTAGATCCGCGCTTCGTCAGGCGACGCCAAGGACGAAGCCTCATGCATCGCGCGAATGGCTGGGTAGTCGACCTCGCGCTTGGACGGCGGGACGGTAGGCAGGCCAAGCGGCTGGACGGTGGGCGCATCCGGCTGGGGCGCGTCGACACGCCCCAGCGGCAGCAGCGCAACGGCGGCCTCGTGTGCGGCGTCCACGTCCAGCAGCACGTTCACCTGATCGTCCACGAAGCCGGTGACTACCTTGGCCGGAAGCCCGTGCCCATCGGCGGCGCTGAGGGAGTTGGCAAGAATGGTGCCGCTATCCCAGTAGGAGTGCCGGTAGGCGCGGGACTGGTACTTCCAGGCGTTCCGCCAGAAGGTGCTGGTATAGACAACGATGGCAGGCGCGTGGGCGACGGCATCATCACCGCCTGTCGCCTCAGCCAGGAAAGCGCGGTAATCGCCCTCGCGGAGGCGGCGCAGGCTGTTGTCGTGGACGCCGAAGTGATAGACGCCGGCGGGAAGGCCCGGCAGGTCTTGGGTCACTACGTAGAGCTCGATGTGGTAGAGCGCCCCAGTGCAGGCGGCAGCGCGGAAGGCCATGCGGCCGCCGGGGAACGAGAGGTGCTTGGTGACACCGGCGGACAGCAGCAGGACGGCCGTGAGCTCATCGAGCGATGGAAGGCGAGAGTCTGGCGAGATAGCGACTGCGCCCCGAACGGCATCCAGTGCGCTTACGCCCGAGGAATCCAGTTTCGGGGAGAGCTGGATACGAGGCAACTCATCCCGGTAGAGCTTCCACGGGCGGGGCTGGTTGGTGAAGTCCAGCATGTGAGTGGAACTACGCACCGAGGCCACGGAATGCTTGGTTGCCTCGTGATAGCTCAGGGCAGCGGAAGTGTCGGCGTTGCGAGGGGGCATGGTCGTCCCACCCTACCCTGCCTTTCTCACACCAGCAAGCATGGCAGTCACGCTATGTCCAAAATGATGTTTCCGATGACCCGGCCGGACTCCTGGGCCTCGTGGGCAGCGGCGATCTGCTCAAGGGGGAATCGAGCGCCGATGGGATGCCATAGCGCGTCGGCGTCGATGGCGCGATTGATGTCCGAGACGGCCTGGCGCTTGGCCTCCTGCGGCATGCTGTAGACGAGGACAAGGCGAAGGACGGCGTTCTTCCGCATAAAAGCCTGGTACTGAAGCTTGGGCTCACGGTCGCCTGCCGACGCATAGGCCGCGATAACTCCGTTCGGCTTGAGCACCCGTTGGCTGATCGCAAGGTTGCCGCCAAAGTCGACCTCCACGATGCGGTCGACGCCTTGACCGTCCGTGGCTTCCAGCACCGCCTCCGTCACGTCCGACGTGCGGTAGTTGATGATGGCGTCCGCGCCCGCCTTGCGGGCCTGCTCAGCCTTTGCGGCGCTGCTGACCGTGGTAAGCACCTTGGCGGCCCCGCCCCACTTGGCCAATTGGACGGCATAGTTGCCCACAGCGCCTGCTCCACCCGTGACCAGCACAGTCTTACCTTCCAGGGGGCCGTCAGCGAACAGACAGCGGTGAGCAGTCATGGCGGGAATGCCCAGACAGGCGCCTTCGGCGAAACTCACGGAATCAGCGAGCGGGACCGTCTGAGCAGCAGGCAAAGCGATATACTGGGCCGCTGTCCCCATAGGGCGCTGCCACTGGCCGTTGTAAAGCCACACTCGCTGGCCCACCCGCCGGTCATCGACACCTTCTCCGAGCGTTTCGATGACTCCGGCGCCGTCACTATGCGGGACGATGCGAGCGTATGGGAAGTCGCCCCGGGAGCCCATGCGTGACTTCCAGTCCGAAGGGTTCACGCCCGAACAGTGAACACGAACAACGACCTCACCCGGATTTGGCGATGGCGTGGGCAGCTCTCCCACTTGAAGAACTTCGCGGGCAGGGCCGTAACGCTCATACCAGGCTGCGCGCATTCGTACCTCCAGTGCTCAACACTCGCTGATCCATAGTGCAGGAAGGGTATCAACGCTTCCAGGTAATCTGATAGCGTTTGTGGAGAAAGCTTCAAAAGTTAGGCGTGTCGCACACCTAGGCCTGGCGGAAGAAAAGGTCTTTTCAGAAACAGTCAGGGCAGCCATACTGCGATAGGCAGCAGCTGGGGCCGGTCCCCAATGGAGGTCAGCAATAAGAGCAATCAGCTCTGGCCGCATCCATACCGTTTTGCTCCTCACCCTCTATGGACTGACGGCTGTTGGACTTGGCTTGTTCCTAGGCTACCTGGCTATCCGCAAGGTGGAATGGCAGGCCATGACCCAGCTGCTCCAGCAGATCAATCCGTTCGCCATCATTTTTGCGTTCACGGCCATGTTCGCGGCGGCGTATCTTCGCGGAGTCCGCTGGCGCATCCTGTTGCACGACGAGCAGATCAGCGCCACCCGGCTCTTCCTCATCGAACAAGCGGGGACGGCCTTGGACACGCTCAGCTTCGTCCACGTGCTGGATGAGGTGGTGGAGACAGGGATCCTGACGGTCCGCGACAAGATCGCAGTGGGCAAGGTACTGGCGACCTTGGCAATGCAGCGCACCTTGGAGTTCGGCACCATCAGTCTCCTGCTCACCGGAGGTGGGCTACTGCTGCGGCCTTTGCGCCACTACTGGCCCTACCTCGTCACCGGCCTTGGCTTGTCCATCGCTGCATTGACCGCTTTGTTCCTCATTGGCCCGGCCCTACGCCGTCTTTGGCTTGTCTCACGCTTCAAGTCCATCCACCAGTTCGGAGACGCCGTCGTGCTCCTTCGCTCTAGACCGATGCTGGGACTCCAGGCGTTTGGCCTATCGGTCCTTCAGTCGGTGCTCATCGGGTGCGCGGGGTGGCTGCTAGCCTTCTCGCTCGGCCTGGGTCTGGACCCGCTCACCATGATTGTCGTCACCCTGACGGCGTTGTTCTTCGGCAGCTTCGTGCCGGGGCTGCCCTTGGCCTTCGGCACGCTCGAATTCGCGGTGGTCGCGCTGCTTGGCCTGTGGGGAAAGAATGCGACGGACGCCGTGAGCCTCGCCATGGGCTTGCGCGCCCTCATCTTCTTGCCGCCACTAGTTGTGGCCATGGGCTTCCTGCCCAATGAAGGGCTCTTCTCGATCCCGGCTGTGCGACGTCTGGTGACCGAAGCAGCGGGCCAGCGGCACCAGGACCATCAGGAGCAGCACCACCACCATTGGCCGGTCGGACAGTAGCCGTTTGTCGGCCGTCTCAGGAGCCGAATGCCGCAAGACCAGCGGCAGCGACGGCCTCGTCCTGCTGGGGCCGCGCACCGCTGACGCCGATGGCCCCAATGAGCGTGCCATCGCGGCGGATGGGCAAGGCCCCCTGCCAGGGGATGAGGCGCCCCTGTTCCATCATAGCCAAGGCGCGCACCACGGGCTGATCCCAGCGCTCGGCCAGCTCGCCGCTCGGCATGTCCCATGCCGCCGAGGCTGCAGCCTTGCCCTGTGAGATGGGCACCGAACGCCAAAGCGCGCCGTCCATGCGGGCCAGGGCAATCAGGTCGCCACGCGGGTCCAGAATAGAAATGGTGACCTTGATGCCCATTTCTTCGGCCTTGGCCCTGCCGGCCTTCAGCATGCGATCGGCGTCATCGAGAGTCAGGGTTTCCCTGGGCGATTCTCCTCCGGCAATGGTCTGGCCGGACGGTATCAACGACGGCCGGCCGCCGCAAGACCACTACAGATTCAGGCGAGGAAGAAACGACCCTGGTACAGACAAGCCGATGCTCACGGTTATCGTCTGCCGGTCGTACTAACCTTCTCACGGCAGGCGAGAAGGGACGCCAAGACGCAGCCTTACCCCCGTAACCGTATACCCAGATCTGACACCTCCTTAGAACGAGCAGTCCACACCGTGCTCGGCGCATGCGGTGTGGAACCAGTCGATGACCTCACGGTGGAGGGGGATACCCTTCACCGAGCGCCCGACGTAGGCCTCCCACTCGGGCTGGCCAGCGACCAGGACGCGGGCGTGGCCCTCGGCGGGCGGCGTGGCCTTCAGCGTGCGGATGAAGTCGTCCATGGTCTGCTTGAACTCGGTTACGTCACTGAAGGCCTCGATGTTGTAGGCGGCGACCATGTGGCGGTAATCGGTGCGCGGGTTGCGGGCGGCGAAGCCGGCGCCGGCGATGATGCCGGAGAGGACCTCGACGACGGCGGCCAGGCCATAGCCTTTGTGGGAGCCGGTGTCACGGACGCTGCCAAGGGGCAGCATCAGGTAGGAGTCCGGGACGAGGCACTCTTCCATGATGGGCTTGCCGTCCATATCCGCGATCATGCCGGGAGGCAGCGGGGCCCCGGCCCGCCTTGCGTTCCGCACCTTGTTCACCGGGACCACGCTCGTAGCCATGTCGAAGATGAAGGCTGGCTCCTCGCCGGCGGGAACTGCGTAGGCGATGGGGTTGGTCCCGAGGCGCGGCTCGCGGCCGAAGGTGGGCACCACGGATGGCGGCGCCGCCGTCATGGACAGGCCGATCATGTCGTGGGGCAGCGCGAGCATGGCGTGGTAAGCGGCCATGCCCATGTGGCCGCCGTTGGTGATGGTGACCATGCCCAGGCCGGTCTGGCGCGCCTTGCTGATGGCGATCTCCATGGCCTTGGGCGCGATGACGACGCCGAGGCCGCGGTCCGAGTCCACGGTGGCCGTGGCGGGGCTCTCCCTGACCACCTTCCAGCGCGGGTGCTTGTTCAGGACCCCGCTGGCATAGCCGTCCAGGTAGATGCGCAGCATGTTGGACACGCCGTGGCTGTCCACGCCGCGCAGGTCGGCCAGCACCAGGACGTCGGCGGCGAGGGCCGCGTCGTCGTGGGGCAGCCCGACGGCCTCGAAGTGCACGGTGGTCGTCTCGCGCAGCGGCGCGGCCTGGACGCGAACGGCATCTTCTTCGCGGATGTGGAATGCTTCTACCAAGGCGTGCTCCAACGTACGGCTAGCGGGCGTGGGCGGGCATAGCCCACGCCCTAACCGGCAAGCGTTTCTCCCTCACCCTAACCCTCTCCCGCTAGGAGAGGGGATAACACAGGGGCGCACAGGCCGTGCGCCCCTACGGCAGCCATGCCCTGTCTATCACAGCTAGGTTGTCTTGAGGGTCGCGCCCTTGCCGGAGAGCTGCGTTTCCACGTCCGGCTTGCGGGGCCTGAACTGCTTGAAGGGGCCGCCGGTACCCTCGTAGCCGGGGTACTCGAAGTGCTCCACGGGCAGCACGATGATGTCGTGGGGCTCGCGGTGGACGTTCATGGGCTCGCCGCCGTCCTCCAGGAGCTTGGTCTGCTGATCCAGCAGGCGGCGGAACATGATGATGCCGACATCGCTGACGCCAAGGCGCTCCGTGGTGCGGTCCATGATGGAGCCCTGGATGACCCAGGCGGTCTGGTCCTGGCCGAGGACGTAGTCGCGCTTCAGCCGGCCATCCTCGTCGTAGGCGGGTATCTCCTCATGCGGCACCACCGTCTGGGGCTCTTCGCCGGGCTTGAGCTGGCGGTAGTTGAGCACGAAGGGGATGGTGTGGGTGTCGTCCACCGGCACGCGGTACTGGAGGTTGTTGGTCACGCGCAGGACGTTGGGGAAGAGGATGGGGTGGCCGATGCGCCAGAACTCATCGTCTTCCGTCTCGTCGCCGACGAGGCGGCGCTTGATGATGCCGTAGTTGGTGAGCTCGAAGCCGAGCTTGCGGTGCTCGGCGCCGCGGGCCATGACGGAGCGGTTGAAGGCCTCACGCTCCTCGGGCGGCTTCTTGCGGTTGACCTCCCAGCCGCCCCAGTAGCGGTGGAGCCACTGGAAGTGGAGCGGGTCCAGGGAGTTCTCCTGGCATTGGAGCCAGTTGCAGGGCAAGTGCACGGAGGTGGCCCAGCGGTAGCCCTCCCACACGAGGATGTCCCAGCGGGGAAGGAGCGGCGCGGGCTGCGGGCCCATGTAGGCGAAGATGACGCCGCCAAGCTCCTGGGCCAGGTAGGCCTTGATCTTCACCTTGTCCTTGAAGCGGCTGCCTTCGGGCTCCGACGGCTGGTCCACGCAGCTGCCCTTCTCGTCGAAGAGCCAGCCGTGGTAGGCGCAGCGGATGCCCTCGGGCTCAGGGACGCCGTAGGAGAGGTTCGCCTTGCGGTGAGGGCAGGAAGGCTCGATGAGGCCGAGCTTGCCCGTGGTGCTGCGGAAGAGCACCAGGTCCTCGCCCAGCAGGCGGACCTCCTTGGTGGGGTTGTCCTCGTTCAGCTCGGAACTGGCCGCGATGGGGTGCCAATAGCGGCGCATCAGCTCGCCCATGGGCGTGCCAGGGCCGACCCTCGTCTGGCGTTCGTTCATGTCTCTCGTAAGCATCGTCCCACCTCCCGTGGGTGTTCGGAGAACTAGGGTCGTTATCTACGTTATCCGATTTCCGACCCGTATTCCAGGCGTGGTGAAACGCCCAGGGGGAAGTAAGCAGTAAGCAGTGAGCAGTGAGCGGCGAGCAGACAATGGCGGCGTCGCTGCCGATACCGGTCACGGATGACCGGTATTTTCAGGGGGTGGCGAGCTAGGTTTTGTGGCCGTGAAGGCGTCGGCACGATTATTCCGCACAAAGTTACGAAGGCGTGGGCGGTACGATTGCGGGCGCTCCCACGCGTAATACCGCACATTGGGGCGGTACATGGTGAGCAGTAAGAAGTAAGCCGTGAATGGTGAGCCGCGGGGCGGGTAAGAAGGTGAGAGAGTGACAAAGTGAGCAAGTCACGAGTGGACTTGGGACGCATGGTGGCCTCCTGGAGAAGGATTGGGGGATGGGGCCGGCGCCATAGTGCTATGAATTTCGCACTTTCACAGCCGTTTTGCAGAATGGGTTTTCAGGCAATGAAGCCCTAAGCGGGAGCAAAGTGCAGAATCGTAGCAGAATGGCAGGAAGACCATATGTACTATTTTACCACAAAATGCCATCCTCAAGCACGTCGGGAGCGCCGGGGAAGGAAAGGCAAGCTTTCTCCTGAGAGATTTCTCGCTCCGCTCGAAATGGCATAGAGGGGGATGGAAGTGATAGCCGAGGCCAATTTTCTTTTGGGTGGTGCGATTGAACCGGAAAGGCCAGCGCATTAAGCTCTGGCCGACGAGCGGGGAGTGATGAGCAATAACGGCAGGGCGAGCAGAAGGAGGGAGACGATGACGTCAGCGGTGAAGACGCTACGGGTGATCAGCTTCGGGCAGAACGCGGTCACGACCATTGCGCAGAAGCGGGGGATGCTGGCGGCGGAGGGGCTGGACGTGGACGTGACGAACACGCCCAACTCGACGGAGCAGATGCGGGGGCTGATCCAGGGCCGGTGGGATATCGCGGGGACGGCATTCGACAACGTGCTGGCGTGGTCCGGGCGCGAGGGGCCAGAGATCGTCATGGTAGCCCATGCCTCGCAGGGCATCATGCTGCCCGTCTATGTTCGTCCGGAGATACGGAGCTGGGAGGACCTGCGGGGGAAGCCGCTGGCGGCGGACGCGGTGGACACGGCCTACGCGCTGGTGCTGCGGCGCATCCTGCTGGCGCACGGGCTGGACTACGCGAAGGGCGACTACACGCTCGTGGCGGTGGGCAACACGGAGTCGCGACTGGCGTCCATGGAGCGTGGCGAGACGTACGCGGGCATCCTGAACCCGCCGGTAAGCAACAAGGCGGACGCGGTGGGGTTCATACGTATGGCGGACCACCGGGAGGTGCTGCCCAAGTACCCCGGCTCGACATTTGCGGTGACGCGGCCGTGGGCGGAGGCGCACCGGCAGGAGCTGCTGGGGTTCCTGCGGGCGCACGTGGCGGCACTGCGCTGGGCGCGCGAGCCTGCCAACAACGACGAGGCGCTGGGGCTGCTGGGCGAGACGCAGGGCTCACGCGGGCTGGACCGGCTGCCGTCGGACATGCGCCCGGACATGGAGGGGCTGCGGCAGGTGCTGGAACTGCGGGTGCAGTTCGGACTGACGCCGCCGATGGGCGGCGACGTGGAGCGGTACGTGGACGGGAGTTTTCTGGGGGAGGTGAACGGTAAAAGGTGAACAGTCAAACAGGGGGCGCGCCGACCGTGCGCCCTCCAGCCGCCTGAATCCCCCGGCGTCACCATTCCGCTGGTGTTAACCCCTACCCGCCTGTCGTTGGGAGGGGCGTTCGGGTGGGCGTTGGCGTGGGAATGGGCGGCGTGGCGCTGGACGCCGGCAGGTCCACGCGCGGCTCCGGCAGCGCAATGGTGACGGGCTCGTTGTAGTTGGAGAAGGCGTATTTCTGCGTCGCGCGTTGCGCTTGCGGGGTCTCGCTGGATGTTTGGGTGTCGACGACTTGGTCCAGCCGCAAGGGCAACAGGGTGTCCTTGGACAAATAGAGATCTTCGGTCCCCCGGACGCTGATGGCACCGGTCACATTGTTCGAGGTGTAAGCAAACGTGCCGGCGAAGTGGTAGACGGCCTGGCCGTTCAGGGTCTCGTCCGCCGAGACGAGCTTCCAATCGGGCTTGTCGGAGACGAGCATTTGCGGGGGAGCGCCCTCCACCAAGGGAAAGTCCACCTGCTTCCA
>JBJKQC010000344.1:0-3306 GCA_046705745.1 Dehalococcoidia bacterium | reverse complement strand
CGGCGTTTTGCAGCACCGCCATTGCTATTCACCTTGCTACTTATGGCTTGCGCCGCCGCGCCAGGACGGCAAACGCCTCGCCCGCCCACGCCGACGCCGGGCACGCCGTCCATGCCGCCTTTGTCCGTGACCTCAGCCCCGCCACTGTCCTCGCCATTCAAGGACTCGGGCAACCTGGCGGCCTATCCCGGCAGGGTCGGCGGGCTGGTGGGCCTGGTGGCCGCGCGCACCGGCACGCAGGAGACAGCGGACCCCGAAAGCCTCGCGTGCGCCAACGTCCGGTATGTCTACTACCGCGTCCAGGTGGAGCGCTACCTGTTCGGTCCCCTGCCCTGCGATAACGTCCAGCTCCGGTCCGTGGACCGCTGCACCCACTGCGGCAGCGGGTCCGAGCCCTACCCTCGTTTCCCAGTATCCCTGCACGCCGGAGAGCGCTACGTCTTCTTCCCGTCGGATCTATCGCCCGGCTCGGCCCTGCCGGGAGAAGCAGGGGACACGTTCACCGTGCAGCAAGGGCCACCGGCCTACGAGGGCCTTTTTCAGGTAAGCAACGGCCAGATGGAGACGTGCCACGGTGGGCGCTGCGGGTGGGGCGAGCCGCTGGCGGACTTCGAGGCCCGCATCATTCAGGTGGCATGTGACGCCGGGCGAACGGTCGCGCAATAGCCCGCGCCGGGCCGAGCACACCTCGGGATTACATCGTTCCAAGCCAAGTAGCGGACAAAATCGTGTCCGGCCCGACAACCCGGGCCCAGGACGAGTAGACGGCGTCCGGTGGCTCGCAAGACGGACGTTTCTTAGGTGGCCGGCTTGGGCCCTCAAGAAGACAGGCGCCACTGCAGGTGTCTCGAAAGCCACCCGCCGACGCGGATCGGGCAAAACCAGTAGTCTATTGGCTACATAAATTAAGCTATATTGAGGAGTACAATCGGGCAGATATCTGGAAAAGGAGGCCCCGTCTTCATGCGAAAACTCAGCCCTAAGGTGATATTCCTGGCCACACTGGCCGTGTCATTCGCCGGCTTGGCCGCCACGGCCGCCTACGCCCAGGTGAGCGGCGGTCCGAGCGAGATCGACGCCTGCCTCAACCCCGCGGGGCAGATACGGATCGTTGGCTCGACAAGCGATTGCAGGCCGCAGGAATCGTCGCTCGTGTGGAACCAGCAGGGACTCCAAGGGCCGGCAGGGCCCCAAGGGCCTCAGGGTGAGGCGGGACCGCAGGGAGAGCCCGGCCTGGTCTGGCAAGGTGCGTGGAATGACTCCACCACCTACGGCCCGCACGACGCGGTGAGCTACCAGGGCAGCAGCTACGTGGCCTTGGCCACGACCACCGGCGATCAGCCCGGTGCCGGCGGTGCTTGGGACTTGCTTGCGGCCCAGGGTGACCAAGGCCCTCAGGGCCCCCAGGGCGAGCAGGGCCCGGCGGGCGAGCAGGGCCCGGCGGGCGCCACCGGGGTTCCCGTGTTGAGTGGAGTAATTCAGGAGTCTTCGCCTGCTGGAGGGCCGGGCGGGAGCCCGTACACCCTGGACTGCCCGAATGGCTACGTATTGGTTGGGATAGAGGGGCATTCCGGGTCTAATTTGGACCGGGTGCAAGGCCGGTGCCAGAAGATTGGCTCCGATCTCGTCGTGATGAGGGGCACGGTGGGAGCCACGCTGGCAGGGGCCGTGACGGACACCGGGGCGGCCGGCGGAACGGGCGGCAATCCGTATGACCTCTCCTGCCCCGCCGGGCAGGTGGTGACGAGTCTTTCGGGCCGGGTTGGAGAGAATGGCTCCGGAGTTGTGGATGAGCTGCAAGTGAATTGCAGCGCGCTGGCGGGCACTGGTTCGTCAGCCACGGCAACGGTGGGTTCTGTTTTCTCCGGTTCAATTACGTACGACATAGCGTGTCCTGGCAGCACGGTCGCGACAGGGCTGACCGGCCGGTCCGGAGACCTGGTCGACCAGATCCAATTGCGGTGCCAGTAATTCGGGCATTCGCACCGATGAAGTGATGGGTGAGCGGGGCAGGCCGTTTCGGCCTGCCCCGCTCCATGTTCAGCACCGGAGCGGTCCCGCGGCGCTGGAATAGTGGGCGCGGCGGTTGGCCCCGCTATGGCGCGCCTTTCGGGTGCGCCCGGACAGCGGTCCCGTACGCGCAGATCTCCGTCCACGTCGAGCCGAGCTCGGAGGTGTCGAAGCGCATGGCGATAATCGCGTTCGCGCCCTTGGCCTCGGCTTCTTCGATCATCCTGGCGATACCCTGCTCGCGGCTGTCCTGCAGCATGGTCGTCATGCCGCGCAGCTCGCCGCCGCCAAGTGACTTGAACGCCGACCCGATTTGCGAGAACAGGTTACGAGAGCGGACGGTCAGTCCGAACACTTCGCCCAACACCTCATCGACCTCGTATCCGGGGATATCGTTCATGGTTACAACTAGCATGCAATCTCCTTCAGCAAAGGCTGCTCTATGATGCGCCGCCCCTCAGCAGTCCCGACATGATCAGCGAGGGCGGTGTCGGAATCGAATAACGGACGTCAACTCGTTCTCGTTGACCTAGGTTTCTACGTCTCGGTCTCACTTGTGAGACCGGCCTTGCTCTGAAGCCAACGTAAGACCAGCTCTAAGAGCTGTGGGGCAATGGGCCTCTTCACCTCTTGCTTGTACTTGGCGATAGTCGATTCGCCTTCCTCGATGCGCAGCAGGTGCGTCATGCTCTCGATGACGTGGGACTCGAAGGGCGCCTTCACCAGTTGCACCATGCGCTCCAGGTCGGCCGGGTCCACCTGGATGTCCTTGGACCCGGTGATGGCCAGCATGGGCACGCTGATACGCCGCAGGTCGCCGGCCGGGTCGTAGGCCATGAACTCGCGCAGCCACTTGTCGTTGACCTTCACGAAGAACAGCCGCCTCGACCAGTCCTTGTTGGACCGCTTGATCTTATCGATCTTCTTCTGCTGCGATTTCGCGACGTCGATGCGGAGCAGCTTGATAAGCCAGGCGTTGATTCCGGTCAGCCAGCGGACTATCTGGACCGCCTGCCACTTGAGCACCGCCTCGCCCGACTGCGCGCCGCCCGCGAGCAGGACCGCGCCGGCGATGCCAGCGCCCTCACTGGCAAGTCGGGTGGAGAGAAACGCGCCTTCGCTGTGGCCGAGCAGAAAGACCTTGTCCGGCTGAACGGCCTCCTGCTGCTTGAGGTACGTCAGGGCCGCCAAGGCATCGTCAGCGTGGTCGTAAAACCCCGTCGACCAGTGATCGCCCTCACTCTGCCCGACTCCCCTCTTGTCGTACCTCAGCGACGCTACCCCGTTCTGCGCAAG
>JBJKQC010000343.1:0-4922 GCA_046705745.1 Dehalococcoidia bacterium | reverse complement strand
TCCCGGAGGCGCGCCAGACGTTCCGCGCATTCGTCCGGACTGCCGGCCACCGCCCAGTCGCTGATCTCCGAGTCGGACGAGATGTGGATCTTCACCATGGACGATTCCTGCATGTCCCAGGTGCTGTACGTGCGGTAGGAGGAGGCCGCCGCCTCACGCGCCTGCTCGATCGCCTCGGCGTGGCTGCCGGCAAAGCTCACTCCCCGCGAGAGCGCGACCGTCCCCGGCCCGAGGCCGAGCCGGGCACGCTCGGAACGGTATGCCTCCACCAGCGCCGGGAGGTCATTGAAGCCCACCTGCGGCGCAATGTAGACGGCGTCCGCGATCTGGGCGGCCCGGCGGACGGCGCCCTCGCTCTGGCACGCCATCCAGACAGGTGGGTGGGGCTTCTGCACGGGCGTGAAGCCCATGCGCGCGCCGTGCACCCGCCAATAGCGGCCCTCGAAGTCCACTTCCTCCCCGGTCCACAGTCGCTTCATCAGGTCCAGAGACTCCGTCAGCCTGGGAACGCGGTCTTTCCGCGCCGCGCCCACGGCTTCCAGCTCGGTCTCGCGGTAGCCGATGGCAACGCCGAGCACGAACCGCCCCTTGCTGATGTGGTCCAGGGTGGCGGCGTCCTCCGCTATCTGCAAGGGATTGTGGAGGGGCAGCAGCAGGATGCCGGTCATGAGGCGCATGTTCCCGGTCTCCGGCGCGAGCCGGGCCAGCACGGGAAGCGGCTGAGGCCAAAGGGTAGGGTAGGAGGCCCAGTGCTGGGGCATGGTGATGGTGGCGAACCCCCCATCCCGCGCCGTATGGCAGATCTCTACGGCGTCGTCTAGCTGCTCGTAGAGCGGCCTCGCGCGGTCGGAAAGGAATGAGCGCAGGTACAGGCCAAAGTCCATTGGTGTCTACCCCGACGAAGCGTATTCATCTGGACGGAGGGCCTGGTCGGGCGCAGCGGTGAGCCGGTGCGCCTGGCCCCATGTTAACCCAAGAAGTCGGTCACCACCTTCAAGAACGTTTTCGGCTGCTCCAAGTGGACCCAGTGCGCGCCGCCGTCGATCTCCACCAAGCGGCAACCAGGAATTTGCTCGCTCATACGCACCGCCACGTCATGTCTTAGGAGTGTGCTGTCGGCGCCGCGCACGATGAGAGTAGGCACGCGTATCTTCGGCAGGTACCCCCAGGCGTCGGGCCGGTCGTACTTCAGCACCACGTCCCGGTCCCGCTTCCACACCAGGCTCTGCTTTGAGCTTGCTGAAGAGGCGGCGGACGGCTTGGTCAAGTGGACGGCGCTGTGGCGCAGCACTGCTGCGGAAGAGCGGGGCTGGCGTGAGCGGAGGCGGTCGATGACCGCATCCAGGTCCGGGTACTCGTCCGATTCCGACTTGTAATGAGAGATCATCTCGACCGAGCCGGGGTTCTGGGCGTCGGGGTCCATGTCCACGATCACAAGCCGTGAGATGCGCTCGGGGTGCAGGGAGGAGTGGATGAAGGAGTTCTTTCCACCGGCGGAGTGTCCCATGAGCACCACGTCCCGCAGGTCCAGACCCTCGATGACCTCCGCGAGCTCCTGCAGGTAGTCACCCAGGCGGTAGGAATCAGCCCAGGGGCTGTCGCCGTGGCCACGGTGGTCCAACGCAATGACATGGTAGCGGTCCTGCACCGCCTCGGCGAAGAAGTCCCAGAGTCGCGCGCAGTCTTGTAGGCCGTGGAGCAAGAGCATCGGCTGGCGTCCCTCGCCGCCCCAGTCCGCGTAGTGCAGCCGGAGGCCATGGGCATCTATCCAGCGTGACTCAGGCAATTGCAAGATGGCTTTGCCTTCGGCAGCCATTGAACGGCGCTCCTCCGAGACTTGCTCCGGCGGCCCGAGGCCTAGCCCTGACCGCAAGGTAGAAGCCTAGCGGCAGGCCATGGTCGTGTCAATTTGGGACTCCTATTGGTCGGAAACTGCCCGGACCGGCCTTATTGATGGCGGTATCGGGAAAGGGCCGCTGGGCATTTTCGCGGGGCTGAAATTCGCTTTGACGCCCTTCTATCGCATGACGGCCTCCTAGAGAGGGGTTGGGATGAGTAGCCCGGCGCCATAGTGTGACTAAAACCGCACTTTCACAGCCCTTTTGCAGAAAGCGTTTTCAGGTGGTGAAGCCTTCGGTGGGAGCAAAGTGCAGATTTGTAGCAGAATGGCGGAGAGAACCTATGGTCTATTTTACCACAAAGTGCGATTTTACTGAAGAGATGCTGGGGTCGTGATGACAGGCGGTTCTGGAAGTGAGCAGTAAGCAGAGGGGGGATGACTACGTTGGTGGGGCCGGATAAGCCGTGCACCCGTACGATGGTGAGTAATCGTATAAGACTTGTAAGACATGAGCCGAGCAAGGCGAGTATTTCTCCCTCAGTCCAACCCTCTCCCTCATGTATCCGGTTGCACAGCGGTGAACCTAGGCTGAAGAGGCCGTTCTTGACACCCTGGGGTGTGTTCATTAGCATCCGCGCGCGTTGTAGGGTTGAGGTCGGAGCGACGCTGGAGTGCGATGGCATCAGCTCGAATCGAAAGCCAGCGTTCATGCCGCCTAATGCGTGAGATTCGTCGCAGTGGTCCGTCTCCGCTGCGGAGGACAGATTGAAGCCGTTCGATCTCCATGAGCCAACAACAGTAAACGAGGCAGTCTCTTTAGTCGCCGGCTTGGGGGACGCGGCGAAACTCTACGCGGGTGGCACGGAACTGCTGCTCGCCATGAAGACGGGTGTGCTGCAGTACGACCACCTAATCAACGTGAAGACCGTCGCTGGCCTGAACGACCTCACCTACGATGCAGCTACCGGAGCATTGCGCATTGGCGCCGCCGTCACGCACCGGGCCATCGAGTCCTCGGCTGAGGTGCAGCAGCACTTTCCGCTGCTGGCCGGCGTGGAGCGGCGTGTGGCCAACGTGCGCGTGCGCAACGTAGGGACGCTCGCAGGGAACCTCTGCTTCGCCGAGCCGCACTCGGACCCGGGTGCCGCGCTGCTCCTGTTCGAAGCACAGGCGGAGGTAGCGGGGAGCAGCGGTGTGCGGCGGGTGAGCATAGAAGAGCTGCAGACCGGCCCTTATGAAACGGGCCTGCAACCGGATGAGCTGCTGACGGTCGTCAGCGTGCCCCGGCTTCCGGATGGCATGAGGGGCGCCTACCTCAAGTTCGGTTACCACCACCGGCCAACGCTGGGCATGGGAGTGGC
The DNA here is from genome assembly GCA_046705745.1 of Dehalococcoidia bacterium. Taxonomy (GTDB): domain Bacteria; phylum Chloroflexota; class Dehalococcoidia; order Lucifugimonadales; family Australimonadaceae; genus JBJKQC01. The sequence continues at coordinate 1,721 of JBJKQC010000343.1, read as the reverse complement.
CGTCAAGCTCGACGGCCAGGGCACCAACGGCAACGGGACTATCGAGGACATCCGTATCGCACTTGGGTCTGTCTCGCCCAAGCCCCTGCGTCTGCGCGAGGCCGAGGTTATGCTGCGAGGAGCCAGCCTGGGCGACCTGTTCCGCGACGGCTCCGCCGGCCCCTTGCTGACGGAGGCGACCGAAGCAGCCGCTCGCGTGGCCGATCCCGTCGACGACATGCACGGCTCGGCGGAATACAAGCGGCATCTGACGCGGGTATTCCTGGGCCGTGCTCTGCGCGCAGCGGTGGAAGCGCCGGAGGACGGCGCATAGGCAGGCCGTCGAGTCGCAAGGAGAATACGCATGGTTGCTGAGCAGTCCGCCGACCGCCATACGCAGCAGGTCCCGGTGGGTTTCACGCTGAACGGAGAACACGTCGAGCTTAGCGTCGAGCCGCATGTGGCGCTGATCGATTTGCTGCGGAACAGGCTGGGCCTGAAGGGCGCGAAGCGGTCGTGCGACATGCAGGTGTGCGGAGCTTGCACGGTGCTGGTGGACGGTAGGCCGGTGAGCTCTTGCACCGTCCCAGCCTTCGAGGTGCGCAACCGCGAGGTGCTGACCATCGAGGGCTTCGCCGGCCTCTCCGCAAACGGCGAGAGCCCAACGCTCCATCCCCTGATGCAGGCGTTCATTGACAACGCGGGCCTGCAGTGCGGCTACTGCACGCCGGGCATGGTGCTGGCGGCCAAGTCGCTGCTGGACCAAACGCCGCACCCCACGGAGGCGCGGGTAAGAGAGTACATGCAGGGGAACATCTGCCGGTGCACGGGGTACAAGAAGATCGTGGAGGCCATCTTGGAGGCGGCCGAGCGGATCGGCGAGTGATCTAGGCAGAGGACTGGAAGCGCCGTTAGCGGGAGGACGCATGCAGATCGTCGGGACGTCGGTACCAAGACTGGACGCGCGGGACAAGGTGAGCGGCCGAGCAGCCTATGTGGGCGACATCGAAGTGCCCAACATGGCCTACGGCAAGCTCGTGCCGAGCCCCCTGCCTCATGCGTTGATAAAGCGTGTCGACGCCAGCCGCGCCCGGAAGCTGCCCGGCGTCTTCGCGGTCCTGACGGCTGCCGATCTGACGGGCATCGAGCAGTACTACGGGTCGGACAAGAAGGACCGGCCTGTCGTGGCCTTGGGGAAGGTGCGCTTTCAGGGCGAGCCGGTGGCGGCGGTGGCGGCCGTAGACCTGGCGACGGCGGAGGCGGCGGCGGACCTGGTGGAGGTGGAGTACGAGGAGCTACCGCTGGTGATGGACGTGGAGGAGGCGCTGCGGCCGGGAAGTGCGACCGTCCATGACACGAACCTCTGCCACGAGTACGGCTACGAGTGGGGGAACGTCGAGGAAGGCTTTGCCGAGTCCGACTACGTGTTCGAGGATACGTTTACCTTCCCCATGGTCTACCACTACGCCCTGGAGCCCCATGCCTGCATCGCCAGCTATGACCCGCAGGGCATCACCGTATGGTCTTCGGCACAGCACCCGTTCCTGGTGCGCGCCGAGATAGCGCGGATTTTCCACATGCCGCTGCACCAAGTCCAGGTCATCGTGCCCTACGTCGGGGGTGGGTTCGGCAGTAAGTCTTACACAAAAATAGAGCCGCTGGTGACGGCCTTGAGCCGAGAGGCGGGCCGTCCGGTGAAGGTTGCGCTAAGCGTCGACGAGGCATTCAAGACGGTGCGCCGC
>JBJKQC010000342.1:0-7860 GCA_046705745.1 Dehalococcoidia bacterium | reverse complement strand
CGCCGGAGTAGGAGTCGGCGCCGGGGTGGGAGTCGATGTTGGCGTCGGCGTGGGGGCCTGGGTGGACGATGATGCCGACGTGGACGTTCCACCGCTGACGAAGCCCAGGTTGTCGATGTAGAAGGTGGGCTGGGCGCCGCTGGAGCCGTCCTGTATCTGGACACCGGTGACGGTGGTATTAGCCGCGCCCAGGGCGCCCAATGGGATGGTGACCAGCTGCCAGCCGTTGCCTGCGTCCGTGGCGTACGAGCCGACGGGCACCTGCTGCAGTTCGTTCCACGAGGCGTCATAGATGGAGACGTGGATAGGAGGCAGGCCGTTCTGGTCGTGCACGGCGAATTGGAGCGCCGTGTAGGGGGAAGTGTCGAAGCCATTGTTGTGAAACAACAGCCCCGCCCAGGCCTGGTTGTAGGTGACGCCCATCGAGTCGGCCCCCTGGTAGACAGGGTTGGTGACGCTGGGGTCGATGGTCGAGCTCCAGCTCCAGTTATCCCAGTGCAGAGAGTCATCGTAGATGAAGGAGGCATTGGGGGAAGGTGCCGGAGGGTCGGTGGGTGTCGGTGTCGATGTGGGCGAAGAGGGGGCCGCCGGCGTGGGCGTAGGGGTGGCCGCAGGAGCTGCGGTCGGAGTCGGCGTGGGCGTCGATGTGGGCATCGGCGTTGGAGTTGAGGTCGAAGTAGAGGAGGGGTCCGGCGCCGGCTGGTCGGCAATGAGCCGGCTCTTCACCATTGAGCCATAGGCGGTAGGAGTGAAGTTAGTGGTGTCGCTAAGCAGACACGGGCAGCCCTGGTTGTTGAACAGCCATGCGGCCCAGCTCATATGGAGCTGGTCGGCCGTATTCAGCAGGGCTTGGACGTCGCTCATACTGCTCATGCCACCCGCGCCAAATTCGCCAACGATGACAGGGTATTGGGCAGTCATCTGCTGGAACTCGAAAGACGGGATCGCGCTGGCGGGGTCGTAGAAATGGACATTGAAGATGAGGTTCGGGCGGTTGATCGGGTCCGTCAGCTGCCAGTACACATAGCGGCTCCAATTAGTCCCGGGGACGGAGATGAGCGCCTTGGGGTTCTGCGCCCGAATGGCATCGATCATGGAGGTGAACACGGGCTTCAATTGGCTCCAGCTGACATTGTGGGTCTCCACCTGTAGTCCATAAATCACGTCCGGCTCGTTGACGTACCGCTTCGCCAGCGCCGCGAGGGCTTGCTGAGCCGACGCGTCCGGCATGTTCGGCTGGGCCGTGTTGGGCTCGTCGTAACGCCACGTCAGCAGCGTGTAAGCACCGTTTGCCTTGTCCGCAGCGACGAGCTGGTCAATGGCATTCAGATAAGCGGTGTCGTTGCGGTTCACCGGCCCAGACGCGAAGGCCAGCACGATGATGTTGGCGTGCCAGTCCTTGGTCGCCACGGGAATAGCGCTGAGCTCGTAGTTGATGCAATGACACGACGACCAGATCCATTCCCGCTCCTCGAGGTTGACACCGCGCAGTATGACGGGGTTGCCGGACTCATCCACGATTTGGTTGCCTTGGACATGGAGCCAACCGATGCCCGCGGCCTGCGCTGGGCGTGCCGGCGTCTGCAACATGCCTATGGCCACCAGCAGGGCAAAGAGCACTCCGCTGAATAGGAGGGAGCGTCGAAGGGGGACGTGGAACGGGAATCTGTACGTATGCGATTTCAGCATATCCAGCCTCCGGATGGGTCTCTAGCGGCCACGAGGGGTTGTGGATTTCGAGGCCGCACGAGTTGACGAGGAGCAACGAGTGCTCCTTGTTTCGGAGGGGCCTATGGAGACGGAACCCGGTGGAAAATCCATGCGGTTGCACCGAAGCGCAGACGTCATGACTAGAGACGCCCGCGGGCGCTTACCTCACTCTGCAGAAGCCGAGTTACATCCAGGCGGTAACCTAGAAAGCCCCATATGGCCGCGTTAGAAGACGCGTGCGTGGCGGCGAGCGGGGGCGAAGAGGGAGGTTTGCCCGCGGCGCCCGGGCGTGTAACAGCAGGGGCGCCTGCGCCGGCTGAGAGGAATGTGGGCTGCCGACGCACTGCCACGCATTAATTAAAACGGACTAGTCGAAAAATTGTTGGGGTGAATTTGGTGGAGTCCGGGGAAATAGGTCATGCCAACCTGCGGATAGACCGACACCCCGAAAATCCGTGATGCCCCAGCGGGCTCGGCCGTCAGGGGCGATGCAAAAGGCCTGCGGGGGATCTCTCGCGGCAAGCTGGGGAGGAATGCCGAGAAGCGCGCCGTTGTCGAGGGGATGTAGCGCGCCGAAGAGGCAGCGCCTGGCTTAGTCAGGATGACGCCGGGCCTATTTTGCAGGGCCGCCTAGTATAAAAAAGGGACGCCGTGCGCACGGCGTCCCTTTTTTATACTAGGCGCTTTCGACCCGGCAGGCCGCAGCTAGCGCCAAGGCGCATATCGTCCAGCCCACCCCAACCAGCGTGCACGCCAGCCCCTGCGGTCTGGCCTGTAGCGTCTGCTGAATTCGGACCAGCGCTTCCTGAACTCATCTGGGTCCAAGCTGTACCGCTCGCTCAAATCAGACCACCGCTTCCGCAATTCCTCTGGGTCCGGCATATAACGCTCGGTCAAGTCCGACCAGCGCTGGCGAAGCTCGTCCGGATCGGGTCGATAGCGCTCGCTCAAGCGAGTGGCGCGCTTCCGCCATTCTTCAGTATCTGGCATGTAGCGCTCGGTCACGCCCGCCAAGCCTTCCCGCCACTCATCGAGCCTGTCGCGCCACTGGTCGGGGTCCCTCCACCACGGCTCTTTGGGCCTACGACGGCGTGCAACGAAGAGGCCAATCGCAATGCCTCCGCCGATGCCCCCCGCCAGGGCAGCCACGCCAATCAGCAGCCACCGCAGGGTCTGTCTGCTGATTCGCGAAGCTCGCCGTCGGGCCGCCTCCTGCGCCTCTCTAATGTCTCTACGGAGGCGGCCCTGCAATTCCGTCAGCTTGGGACCGGTCTGTTCACGCTGCTCTTCTATCTCCCGCCGAATCTCATCTGGCTCCGCGCCCATTCCACATCCTCCCTCATAGATTCAATGGTCTGTTTCGGAGCAAGACGCAACTGCTTCAAACGCACGAACGCGACTAGCCCCGCAACACCCACTAGGATAGCGAGGATGCCGGCCGTGATGTAAGCCGATATCCATAGCGACAGGGCCAAATTGAGCGTCATCATAAAGGCGGCGAAGAGGAATATGAGCATCACCATAGAGAAAGCACCGGCGCCTATTCCCCAGACCATGGACCTAACGGCCCGATTGACCTCGTGGGACATCTCCGCCTTGGCGAGCTGGATTTCCTCTTTTACAAGTGTCGCCAGATCGCTCACGATGTCGGCGGTCTCTTTCCCGAGTTCCACGGCCTCTTCACGTCCACGCCGGATCTCGTCCGACAGCTTCTCTTGTTCTTGGTCGCCTCTCGGCCCACCACCAGCTACCCGTCCCCGCAGGTCACGTGCTGCCTGCTCCGTTCGGCTCGCTAAATCGACCACTTGGTGCTTGGCCTTCTCTCTGTAACCCGACGCCTGATCTCTCGCTTTGTCCCGAAAGTCTCGCGCACGTTCCATTCGTTCAACCTCCCACTGTAGGCCATTTCCCTTTTCCATCCACGGCGGGCTGGCGTAGAGTGGATACTGCCATGACACCACCCGGGAGGCGCGGACAACGTCGCCCCATGGGGTGATTGGCCCGTATCCGTTTGGAGGAGGATCCGCGCGTAGGCGTTGCCGGGCGCAAGGTGGGCGCTCTTCTGCCACGAGCCACCTCCGTTATACTTTGGTGATTGGACTTAACGGTGCGTCCACTTCCATTGGGCGCCGTCTGCCGTTCTCCCCTTAGGTCAGCTTCCCCGGTATGCCGCGAAGGGCCTTTGATAGGACGAGCAAAGAACCATCTGGAGGGCTTCATGGCCACCCGATCCGTAGACATGACTAAGATCGCCTCGCTGGCCAAGCGGCGAGGCTTTGTTTTCCCCAGCAGTGAGATCTACGGCGGCGTCGGGTCCACGTGGGACTATGGCCCCCTAGGCGTGGAAGTTAAGCGTAACGTCAAGGAAGCATGGTGGCGCGCCATGGTTTACGAGCGGGACGACATCGTGGGACTGGACAGCGCCATCATCCAGAGCCCCAGAGTGTGGGAAGCGAGTGGGCATGCAGAGGGATTTACCGACCCGCTGGTGGAGTGCCCCGTCTGTCACAAACGTTACCGACCAGACCAGATCGACGACCCCTACCACTGCCCGGACGACAATGCACTCCTTTCGGAGCCTCGACTATTCAACTTGATGTTCAAGACTTTCGTGGGGCCCGTGGAGGACTCCGCGAACCAGGTCTGGCTGCGACCGGAGACGGCGCAGGGCATCTTCATCAATTTCGACAACGTGCTCACGGCCACGCGCATGAAGCTGCCTTTCGGCATCGCGCAGACGGGCAAGTCCTTCCGGAATGAGATCACGCCCGGCAACTTCATCTTCCGCACCCGCGAATTCGAGCAAATGGAGATGGAGTTTTTTGTGAAGCCCGGCCAAGACGACCAATGGCACCAATATTGGATAGACGAGCGTAAGGCGTGGTACGAGGCGCTCGGGATCCGCGTTGAGAGCCTGCGCCTCCGCCAGCACGAACCGGATGAGCTTGCTCACTACGCCAAGGGGACGTCCGACATCGAGTACCAGTTCCCCTGGGGCTGGGCCGAGCTGGAGGGCATCGCCAACCGCACGGACTTCGACCTGCGCCGGCATTCGGAGTTCAGCGGCAAAGAGCTGACCTACTTCGACCAGGTAGCCAACGAGCATTACTACCCGTACGTGATCGAGCCGGCGGCCGGCGTCGACCGGGCAGCGCTGGCCTTTATGGTCGATGCGTACGATGAAGAGGAAGCGAACGGCGAGACGCGAGTGGTGCTGCACTTCCACCCGGACATCGCACCGGTCAAGGTGGCGGTGCTGCCCCTGAGCCGGAATGAGAAATTAGTGCCGACGGCGCGGAAGGTGCACGAAATCGTCCGCAAGCACTTCGCGTCCCAGTATGACGACGCACAGTCCATCGGCCGGCGCTACCGGCGCCAGGACGAGATTGGCACGCCACTCTGTGTCACGGTGGACTTTCAGACCGTGGAGGAAGACCAGGCAGTGACCATCCGGAACCGCGACAGCATGGAACAGGTCCGCGTGCCCATAGCCGAGCTGGCGGAGCGACTACGGGACCAGCTCCGGGCGATGGGGTCTAGGAGGGCATAGGGAACGCTGCCACCAAAAGGGCCGGTAGCGGCGGGCGACAGGAGGAGAGGAGGAGAGACTATGGCATTCGGACTACCACCCAGGTCTCAGCGGCACCGGCTTGTGGCAGGCGTCGCGGGGGGCCTTGCCGAGGGGCTGGAACTCAACGTAGTTGCACTGCGGATTATCTGGTTGTTTCTATTTCTCCCCGGCGGCGCGCCAGGTCTGCTGCTGTACATCGCGTTCTGGCTCCTCATGCCAGAGCCAGACACGGTCAGCTAGCCATGCGAGTCCTGCACCTGTCCGACGTCCACATTGGCGTGGAGAACTACGGGCGCCCGGCTACGGCAGCCGACCTGGCTCTGCTGCCACAGTGGTTCGCTCCAGGCGTTGACCGCAACCAGTATGCCGGCATATCCACTCGGATGCTGGACTTTCTGGCGACTTTGGACCAGGTGGTTGACTTCGCGCTGAACAATGAAGTGGACCTTGTGCTGTTTGCAGGCGACGCCTACAAGAACCGGGACCCTTCCCAGACGCACCAGCGTGAGTTCGCGCGGCGCATAGCCCGGCTAGCCCAAGCCGGCATTCCCGTGTTCTTGACAGTGGGCAACCATGACCTGCCGCACGTAGCCAATCGCGCCACGGCGCTGGAGATATTCCCCACGCTGGCCGTGCACAATGTGACCGTTGGCTCTATGCTGGAGACGTACCGGGTGGAGACGCCGGCTGGACCGGCCCAGGTGGTGGCTTTGCCCTGGGTGCGCATCAGCCAATTCATGGCGCGGGACGAGACGCGCGGCCTGACGCTGGAGCAGATCAAGGAGGCGGTCGAGGCACGGCTCACAGAGCACTTGCGGGAGGAGGCGGCGCGGCTCGACCCCATACTGCCGGCGTTCCTCTGCGGCCATGTGACTGTCGCGGGCGCAACGGTTGCGTCAGAGCGCAGCATGATGCTTGGCAACGACCACACGCTGGGCCTGGGCTCGCTGGCGGACCCGGCCTTCGATTACGTGGCGCTGGGCCACGTCCATAAGGCGCAGGTGCTGACCCTGCACCCACCTGTGGTCTACCCTGGCAGTCTCCAGCGCATCGACTTCTCCGAGGAATCGCACGAGAAGGGCTTCTACGTCGTCGAGGTAGACCCATCGCAACCGCGGGGCGAGCGTGTCACGGAGCTTACCTTTGTTCCCGTGGACGCACGGCCCATGCTGACGATAGACGTGCGGGCGCGAGCCAGCGCCGCCCCGACGGAAGCAGCCTTGGCAGAGATCGCCAAGCACCCTTCGGACATGCTGGCTAGGGCGATCGTACGGCTGCGCATCGCCATGGAGGCAGAACAGGAGCCCGCGTTCAACGAGACGGCAGTCAGACGAGCGTTAGCGCCTGCCTACTACACTGCGGGCATTGACCGGCAGGTGCACCGGGAGCGCCGCTCGCGCCTCGGGGCGGAGGATGCCGAGCGTCTGGGGCCGGTGGAGGCGCTGAAGCGGTACTTCGAGTCCCGCAACATGCCCGCGGACCGGGAGCGGATGTTGACGGCCTATGCCGAGCGGCTGCTTCAGGAAGAGACGGAAAGTCGGACTGACACCGGGGCCGTGTAATTGGCGCGTGTACCCTCTGCCCTCGGAGGTGACCCATGGGGCGCCCGTATTCGGAGGTCAATGCCGCCTGCTCAGGCAAGCGCGATTCTCCGATGTCCACCGGAGGCCCACCTAGGCGCCGCCGCGTGGCCAGTACATCATGACGCCGACGCCCACGACGACTATCAGCGCCCCGATGATGTCCGCCAGGTCTGGTGCGCGCCGGTCGACGAGCCAGCTCCAGCACAGGGCCATGACCACGAAGACGCCGCCGTAGGCCGCGTAGACTCGCCCGAAGTTGGCGGGCTGGAACGTGGGAATGACGCCGTAAAGCACAAGGATGGCGCCTCCTAGGAAGGCCAGCAACAGGGCACCGTCACGGCGGAGCCACAGCCACATCAAGTAGCCGCCGCCTATCTCGGCGAGTCCGGCCAGGACAAACAACAGCGCGGACTTGGCGATGAGCAAGCCTCACCTCCTGTATTGTCTATTCTTCCTGTCTCTCTGCCAGCTTCTGGAGCTCGTAGAGTTTGTTGAGAGCTTCGAGGGGTGTAAGGGCGTTGACGTCAAGCTTGCGCAAGGCCTCGACAACGGGCGAGGGCTTAGGAGGCGCGGCAGCAAACAGTGGGAGCTGCGCAGGGTCCGGCATCGAGCCGGGGAGGCCACGCTTGTGGGAGGCGGCCTTCTTGCCACCGGCAGTCGCGCTGGTTTCGTGCTCTGCCAGAAGGTCCCAAGCGCGGGAGACGACGGGCTTGGGCAGGCCGGCTAGCTGGGCGACGTGCACGCCGTAGCTGCGGTCGGCGCCGCCGGGAACGATGCGGTGCAGGAAGACGATGTCGCCGTCATCGTCGGACACAGCCACGCTGTAGTTGCGCACGCGGGGCAGGCGCTTAGCCAGTTCCGTGAGCTCATGGTAGTGAGTGGCGAAGAGGGTGCGGCACCCAAGGCGAGGATCATTGTGAATGTGCTCGGCTACGGCCTGGGCGATGGACAGGCCGTCGTAGGTCGAAGTGCCACGGCCGATCTCGTCGAGCACCA
>JBJKQC010000341.1:0-2876 GCA_046705745.1 Dehalococcoidia bacterium | reverse complement strand
GAGCAATCCTAGTGCTTTGGTGCGCTGCATCGCCGTCACCGGGTCCTTCCAGATCACCACTTCCGAGTGGTAGATGAAGCCGGCCCGCTCAAAGCGACGGATGATCTCGCCCCGGAAGTCCGTCAGCCCAATCACGCCATCGCGGACCTTACTCGTTGGGAGGTTCATGCAGTGCACCGAGCAGAGACGGCCGGGTTTCAGTACGCGGTACAACTCATCGATCAGATAGGCGAAGTGCTCGAAGAACGTGGCGTGGTCGCGACAGTTCCCCATGTCGCGATCGCTGTTGCTGTAGGTGTAGAGCGAGGCGAAGGGGGGAGAGAACACGCTGAAATGGATCGACTCGTCCGCCATTTCGCGCGTCACATCTACGCAATCGCCAAGGTGCATCGTCCAGTGCTGCCCTTTAGCAACGTCGCGCTCATAACTGGCGACAGATCGGGTCGTGCCTCGTAGCAGCGTGGAGGTGAGATCGCGCATATGTTCGACCATCGACTCCCCCATGCGTATGGCGTCCGCTTCCTTGCGTCGGATGTTGGCGACGACTGCCCCTTCGGTGTCGGCGCTCACGACATGGACATCTACAGGTTGCGTCTGCCCGAAGCGCCAGCAGCGCCGTACCGCTTGGTAGTATTCCTCCCACGAATCCGAGAGCCCGACGAACGCCATCTGATGGCAGACTTGGAAGTTCATCCCGAACCCCGCAATTGAGGGCTTCGATACCAAGACCGAAATGTCGCCAGCCGCGAACGCGAGCAGCGCAGCCTCCTTGTCTTCGGCGCTCATACTGCCTTTCACTTCCACGGCCCCAGCTATGGCGTTGGTGTTGGCCTCGCTCTCACTGTTGAGGTGGCACCAGATCAGCCATCGGCCCCCAGTGACAGTCACCGTCTTAGCACATTCGGTCACGCGGTCATCCACCGTGGAGCGCCGGGCCGCAATGCGCTCTTGCAGGGTCGCGGCTTGCAGAGGCAGGAGCATCCCATCGGGTGTGTTGGTGGACTGGACGATATGCCTGTGAAAGCGCAACGGGGGCAACTCAAAGCCGTCGTCCGAATACCCGAGATCGGATGGCCGGCGCAACACCGCCGCCCACGACGCCATCCAGCGCCAGAAGTCTCGTTCCGCATGGCCCTTCAGTCGCCACTTCTGCGTCTCGCCCCCGTCGTGTACGAAGAACATGGAGAGCATTTCCTGGCGGGTCATCACCCCGAGGAACTCCGAATGGTTGCCCAACTCCATGAAATCATTGGGGGCTGGGGTTGCCGTGCAGCAGAGGCGAAATGGCATCCGCGCGAATGCCGTGATCAATGCCGTCCGCGTTGAGCCGTCGTAGGACTTGAGGATGCTGGATTCATCCAGTACGACCCCGCCGAACGTGGACGGATCAAACCTCTCCATCCGTTCGTAGTTGGTGACGATGATTCCTTCATCGGCGACATCAGCCGCAGTTCGGCAATAGCGAGCGGCCAGCCCGAACTTCGCCGCTTCCCGAACGGTTTGCGCTCCTACGGCAAGGGGCGCAAGAATGAGCACGCGCTCGCCGGTTGCGCGCGCCACCGCGTCAGCCCATGCAAGTTGCATCGCGGTCTTCCCGAGTCCGGTGTCTGCAAAGATCGCTGCCCGTCCCCGTCGCAACGCCCATGATACGAGGTCATGCTGGAATGGGAACAGCCCCTCCGGCAACATCGGGACGTGCTGGATGCCGGTTGCTGGGTCAGACGCCGCCTTGGAGGCTACGAAATCCAAGTAATCACTCATGCATGGGCTCGGTCGGCGTGGAACGACAATTCGGATCGAGAGGCATCCGCTTCGATACGCCGCAGGCGGTCGTAGCACGCGGTGCACAACTTGAGTCCGCCGACGGTGTGTGTCGCCGCTGACCCACAGAGGAGGCCGCAGCGATTCTGCGAGCGACGGCGATGAGACAAGGGCTTCATGGGCACGACGGATGAAGCTCCCGGGACACGCGCTCCATCGCGATCGCCAGGGCCGCTGACGGGTGTGCCTCGTGGCAGATCGCCAGCCCGGCCAGTCGCTGGAACCGCGTGCCGGCGATCGTCAGTAGCACGCGACAGGTCGAGTCGTGGGCCGCGTGACTCGGCGGACGCGGAACTGGAGCTGCCGACTGGGCTGGGACTAGGCTGCTCAGAGCCACCCCGATGAGGAGCCCGATCATCCCTGCCACCATTAGTCTCGATGGGGTGCTCATCCGTCCTCCGCGGTGAATGGTAATCCAGCCGCCACCAGTGCCGGCATGGCTTGCAGAGGCCGATGATGGCCGTCTTCCGCTCAGGGGGAAGCGAGATTTCGCTCAGCGTGAGCGGGAGCGCGCAGAGCGGGTAGCGGCCGTCCCCTTGAACGCGGGGGCTGAGCCGTGTAGTTGCGTGCTTCATCAGCGGCCTCCTCGGTCGTCGCGTTCCACCTCGGCGGCGAGATTCTCGCGAAGGATGCGGTTCTGCCGGAGTTGCCAGCCATCGAAGTATCCGGCTTGGTACCCACGGCGGTATGCACCGCCGGGGTAGTACCGCTGGAGCAAGGCGCGGATGCGGATCCGGAAAGAGCGCCATTTCATGAGGTCATCTCAGTAGGCCAAGGGTCGAAGTCCACGAGTTGCGTCCCGTGGCAGGTCTCGCAGTTCAGATACGCCTCGTCCTCGTGGTTCAGATGGCGACATACCGCGGAGGGGCGTAGGAAGACCTCATTCTCGGCCCGCTTGATGCTGATCTCGGGCGTGAGCATTTCGGTTGGGATCGCGTGGCGAACGCCGGAGGCCGCGCCGAGTCCGGGGACCGAGCGGATGAACACTACCTCGAGCGAACGGTCGTACCGCTCGAAGACGGCGGGGATCCAGATGCCGTTGCCATGGAGGCAGA
>JBJKQC010000340.1:0-7743 GCA_046705745.1 Dehalococcoidia bacterium | reverse complement strand
GGAAAGACCCGCCTCGCCCTGCTCCTCCCCGGCCAAAAACTGCATCGCCGCGTACATGGGCACGCCGAGGGAGTTCGCCCATGCCACCAGGTCGTCTATCGTGCGCTTGCCAATGCCACGGGCCGGAACGTTGATGACCCGCGTAAGACTGACCTCATCGTAAGGGTCCTGGAGCAGCCGGAGGTAAGCAATGACGTCCTTGACCTCTTTACGCTGATAGAAGCGCTGGCCGCCTACCAGCTTGTAAGGGATGCCATAACGGAGGCAGGCCTCCTCTAGTGCCCGCGACTGGGCATTGACACGGTACGTCACGACAATATCCCCGAGGGCGAACAGTCCCTCCCGCGTCAGCCGGTCCACCTCTTGGAGGACCAACTGGGCCTCCTCCTCCTCCGTATATGCCTCCGCCACATAGACCCGCTCACCTTCCTCGTTTTCAGTGAACAGGTCCTGCTCCAACCGCTTCTTGTTTCCGGAGATCACTCCGCGAGCTGCCTTGAGGATGGTGGCCGTTGAGCGGTAGTTCTGACTCAAGTGGACCACCTTGGCGTTGGGGTAGTCCTTCTGGAAGCTGAGGATGTTGCGTATGTCCGCGTTACGCCAGGAATAGATGGACTGGTCCGGATCACCCACCACGCACAGATTGTGGTACTTGCCTGCCAGCTCCCGGGCGATCTCGTATTGCGCCGTATTGGTGTCCTGGAACTCGTCCACCAGGAGGTGACCGTAGCGCTCCTGGTACTTGCGCAGGACCTCCGGCGCGCGCTTGAACAGCTCCACCGTCTTGGCCAGCAGGTCGTCGAAGTCCACTCCATGGCTGCGCGCAAGGAGGTCCTGGTAACGCGTGTAGATGCGCTGAACGACCTCGTCGTAGTAATTGGTGGAGCCGACGGCATAGCCGGCCGGGCCGACGAGCTGTGACTTCGCGGAGGAGATGGCGCTGAGGATGGCACGTGGCGGGAAGCGCTTAGGGTCTATTTCCGCCAATTCCATGGCGCGCTTCACCAGCCTTAGCTGGTCGTCGTCATCCATGATGACGAAGTCCTTCTGCAAGCCAATGGCCTCGCCGTCGCGGCGGAGAATCATGGCGCACAAAGCGTGGAACGTGCCCGCTGTCAGGGCTTGCGCTCGATTGCCCAGCAGCCGCTCCAACCGGCCCTTCATCTCCCGCGCGGCGCGGTTGGTGAAGGTGACGGCGGCGATGCGTCCGGGCGATATCCCGACGTGGCGCACGAGATAGGCGATGCGGTGAGTGATGACGCGCGTTTTGCCGCTGCCCGGGCCCGCGACGATGAGCAGCGGACCGTCGACGTGTTCGACAGCCTCTCGCTGGGCAGGGTTCAGCCCTTCGAGGAGGGCGTCTCGGGCCTGGGTCATGACTGGCGAATTATACCAAGCACCGGCGCTCCAAACCCACGCTTCGGTGGGTCGGAAGTGCGGAAAAGGCCGGACTTTCTCGGACGCCCGGCCACGGCAATGAAGCTCCTGCACGGCATGGCGGCCCCATGCAAAGGGATTGGGACGGGTGTCCCCGCGCCAAAGTGATAAGAAAACACCACTTCCGGCGCCGTTTTTCAGAAGGCGATCTCAGGTAGTGAAGCCTTCGGCGGGGGCAAAGTGATGTTTTGCCATCAGAATGGCAGAGGGAACTTTTGTTCTATTATACCACCAGATATCAATCTCGGGAAGGAGCAAGCTGCGCAGGCGATCCGTCGACGCTAGGCCTTCTTCCGGCGCCGGACCAGTACCTCAGCTAGCCACGCGCCCGCGAAGCTGCCGGCTAGCGCAAGCCCAAGGGTGAGGCTCAGCACAGCCATGGACGTTTGGATGCTGGTCTGCGGGTCAATCAGCCCTACGATGGCGGCGAGGACCCCACCCCATGCGATCAGGGCGGCACCGGGCCAATACCGCTTGTTCAACACTCCAAAGAGCAGGCCCGACACGAAGAAGAAGCCACCCGTGATGAGCATTCGCTGCGCGATCGTCTCGCCCGGCCCAAGATCCGCCAGTATGAGGTCCATACCTACTACGCCAAGTAGCACCGCAGCGAACCCAAAACCTGCCTGCTTGACCGCGAGCATGGCTCACCCCGCTCTTAGTGCCGGAAGCGCCCCACCACCCCTCCTCATCCGAAGCATCCATTGGGACGCTCCCGGCCCCATACAGGTTGCCTCCAACCAACCGTTCTGTCTTTGCTCAAATGGACAAGGCGAAACGCTCAGAACTAACTTGTTTCATCCAGGCTAATTGAGTAGATGCTCAGCTAAGGGCGTGGGCGCCCAATTGTCCGGCTGTGCGCCCGCAGCTAATAGGCGCTGCTCCCGGTGCCATCTGATAGCGTATCTGCAAAGACACACGGAGGGGGAACGTGAAGGCAGGACTGCAAGTTATTCGCTTAGACTGGCCTGGCGGCACGGAGTCCATTGCCCCGCGGCTACGCCAAATAGCGGAAACAGCGGAGGACGCCGGGTTCGCCGGCCTATGGGTCATGGACCACTTCTTGCAGATCCCAGGCGCCGGCGAGATCGACGACCCCATGCTCGAAGGGTACAACACGCTCAGCTACCTGGCTGCCGTCACCTCGCGAATGCGACTCGGCGCACTCGTCAGCGCCGCAACCTACCGGGAACCCGCTTTGCTGCTCAAAAGCGTCACCACCGTGGACGTTCTCTCTGGAGGTCGCGCCAACCTAGGGATTGGCGCGGCATGGTTCGAACGCGAGGCTCGCGCTCTGGGACTCTCGTTCCCTCCCCTGGCACAACGCTTCGAGCGGATGGAGGAAATACTGCAAATCGCGCAGCACATGTGGTCAGGCGACCGCACGCCATTCCACGGCAAGTACTACACACTCGATGAGCCCATTTCCAGCCCCATGCCCTTGAGCAGGCCGCACCCGCCCATACTCATTGGCGGATCCGGAGAGCGGAAGACGCTGCGCTTGGTTGCGCAGTACGCGGATGCTTGCAACTTCTTTGTGAGCGATGGACCGGAGCGCATCTGGAACAAGCTCAACGTGTTGCTCCGCCACTGCGAGAACGTGGGCCGCGATTATGCTCTCATTGAGCGCACGGCTCTGGCGAACAATGTGCGCCTTGAAGAGCCAGGCGCTGCTCAGGAAGTCGTGGGGGTCTGCCGTGAGCTAGCGCAAGTCGGCATACAGCACGTCATTTT
The DNA here is from genome assembly GCA_046705745.1 of Dehalococcoidia bacterium. Taxonomy (GTDB): domain Bacteria; phylum Chloroflexota; class Dehalococcoidia; order Lucifugimonadales; family Australimonadaceae; genus JBJKQC01. The sequence goes on along the minus strand of JBJKQC010000340.1, from coordinate 4,572 downwards.
CAACATCGTGAACGTCCACGAGCTTCATCCGCTCGAGGTCTTCAAGCGGGAGATCATCCCGGCGCTGGCGGAATTGTAAGGGCGCGATTCTCTTCGACGCGCGCCCCAGCTATCGCCGACACTGGAACGAGGAATCGTGAAGCAACCGAGGCCTACGCACAGGCCGGCTTCTAGCGCCAGTTCTCGCTTCCCAGCCGGATGCGACACTTGCACGCCGCACTGTTCGCCACGGCTGGTCCCCTCAGGCACGCCACCACAGGGCGTACGCGATTGGCTGGGAGTGCCAGAAGAGGACCAGACCGGCTAACCTATCGCCTATGCCTGAGGACCTGAATACGCCCCCCCACTGCTACGTAGCCGTCTATGCCGACCCTGCCCTCCCCGGCCATGTGACCGTTGAGGGCGGCACCTTCGGCAACCGAGGCATGCCCGCAAATATGGGGCCGGGAGATATGGTCCTCGTCTACTGCACGGCCTCCTACCGGCGCTGGGCCAAGAGCGCGCCGGGGATCGCCCTGGTGACAAAGGTCGACCATGACGAGAAGCGTTACTGGTACGACTTCCTGCCATTCACGGAGCCGGTGGCTCTGGACTTCATCCGAATGTGTATGACCGGCCCAGACGTGGAGCGATTCGCCAATATCCGCTATGAATGGCTCTTCCAGATATCCCGCGACTCGTTTCGCGCCGTCATGCAGGGCGCGCGATTGGGGAAGGCGGCGGCGGGACCGCCGGGCTTATTGTAGCGCCACGCCGTTGAGGCCCTATGCCTCGGCCGCGTAATCGCCGTGGGTGCCGCCGCGCTTCTCCAGGAGGCGAACTTCGCCGATCACCATGCCGCGGTCGACGGCCTTGCACATGTCATAGATGGTAAGCGCGGCGAGGCTCACCGCCGTCAGCGCCTCCATCTCTACGCCCGTTTTGGCCATGGTGCGCGCCGATGCCGTAATCGTGACGCGGCCGGTGAGCGGCTCCGGCTGAAAGTCTACCGTTACTTGCGCAAGAGGTATCTGATGCGCCAGGGGGATGAGCTCCCAGGTGTGCTTGGCCGCATTGATGCCGGCAATACGGGCGACGGTGAAAACGTCCCCCTTCTCCACGCGGCCCTGGAGGATGAGCTCCAGCGTTTGCGGGCGCATGGTAATAACACCGTGCGCCAGGGCCGTGCGGTCCGACTCAGGCTTGCCGGAAACGTCCACCATCCGAGCGCGGCCCTCGGCGTCCAGGTGCGTGAGGCCCTCCCGATCGCCCTGAAGCTCTCGAAGAGCCTGAGACCCCTCCTGAGCTTGAGCGTCCGCCTCTCCGCCGGATGCCGGGACCGCTTGGCCTTTTCCCTCCAGGCGCCCCTGACCGCCGTTGAACTTGGCCATGGCCGCTACCGCCAAACGGTCGGCCTCTTCATTCTGTGGGTGGCCGTTGTGACCCCGGACCCACTGCCAGCGCACCTTACGGTCCTTTGCCAGCCCATCCAGGCGCGCCCACAGGTCCGTGTTGGCGTTGCGCTTCCAGTTCTTGGCCATGGTGTTGACCACGTACTCGCTGTCGCTGTGGACCGTTACTTCGATGCCGGACGGCAGCGCCTCCAGTCCCTTGATGACGGCCATTATCTCCATTCGGTTGTTAGTCGTCCGTTGCTCGCCGCCGGAGAGCGTCCGCTTATCGCCAGCGCCCTCGATGACCACCCCCCACCCGCCGGGGCCAGGGTTGCCGGAGCACGAGCCGTCCGTGTAGATGTTGATCAAATGGCACCTGCTATTCCCTACGACGTTATCCGGCCTTGAGAGCAGGACTGTGCGCCTTCTCAGTACCCTCGTTCCCAGTCTACGACGTTGACCAGCGGCTCGCCGTCTAAGAAACGGCGCAGGTTGTCGCAGAAGAGGTCCAAGGCGAACATCTGGGGCACATCGGAGCGGTAGGTGATGTGCGGTGTCATGACGACGTTGGGCAGGGACATGAGGTCCTTGGGCGGCGGCGCTCCTTCCTCCTCGCCCGCGTAAACGTCCAGGTATGCCCCGCCCACCTTTCCGTCCTTCAGCGCCGCAGCCAGCGCAGGCTCGTCGATGATCTCGCCGCGAGCAATGTTGACCAGGATGGCGCCGTGCTTCATGGCAGCGAAGGCCGCGCTGTCGAACATCCCCTCCGTTTCCTTCGTCAGGGGCGCGCAGATGGCTACGAAGTCGCAGATGCCCAACATCTCGTCCAGGGCACCTGGGGGAAAGACCTCGTCCAGCCCATCCATACCCGGCCCGCGCTTAGTGATAGAGCGCTTGCTGCCCACCACGCGCATGCCCACCGCCTTGGCCAGCTTAACCAGGTTCATCCCGATCCCGCCAAGGCCAATCACTCCCATCGTCTTACCCTGGATAAGCCATGGGTGGTACGGCTTCGTGTCCAGCGTCAGGTCCAAGGTCTGTTTCACGCCAACGTGCAAGCCCTTGGCCAGCATCATGGCGCCCGCCAACGCCATCTCCGCGATGGGCAGGGCCGCCGTGCGCCCGCGTGAAGTCGTTACGTCAATAGGCGCGCCCCAGAATTCGGAGCCGCGGATGCTGGAAAGTCCCGCGAAGGTAAAGTGGACCCAGCGGAGGTTGGGCATGCGGCTGTAAAGGTCCGGCGGGTGGACGGCGCCGGAGAATGCGGCGTGGGCCTCCCGAATCGACTTCTCCGCCTCCTCCTTGGAGATCGGCGGCATGGGGTTGTTCGTCCGCTCGAACTGCGCGACTCGGGCCGGCGGGAAAACGCTCATCAGCTCGTCGCGGATGCCGCGCCACACGCCCGTCACCTCCAGTCGGTCGGGCGCCACCGCCTTGATGCGGTCTAGGTCTGCTTGGGACACGTCGCGCACGACGACGACGTTGACGGTATGAGGCAGGTCAGACATTTGATATCTCCGAAACGGTCTCAGGTTTCATAACGATGGACCGGACCCGATGGTACTGCGGGAGCCGGACAGGAGAAGACGAGGGGCACGCTAATATCCCCGCGCCCAGTCGACCTCGTTGGTCAGCGGCTCACCAGCAATGAACCGCCGCAGGTTGTCCTTGAAGACGTTGAAGGCGTAGGACGTGCCTTCGTTGGTGATACCCGAGTTGTGCGGCGTCATCACCACATTGGGCAGTGCCAGTAGTTCCGGGTCTGGCTGACGTGACCACTCGTCCGTGTACACGTCCAAGTAAGCGCCGCTCAGTTTACCCGAACGCAGCGCCTCTTTCAGCGCTGTCTCGTCGATGACCTCGCCGCGAGAGACGTTGAGGACGTACGCCCCGTCCTTCATTTGTGCGAAGGTCTTGGCATTCATCATGCCTCGGGTCTCGTCCGTGAGCATCGGCGCCAGCGTCAGAAAGTCCGACTCCGCAAGCAGCGCAGGCAGACCGGATGGCGGATAGACGACATCAATGTTGGGCACATCCGTCCGCCGCTCGGTAGCCGACCGTCGCGTCGCCACCACCCGCATCCCGAAGGCCTTGGCCAAGCGCGCCACGTGCTCCCCTATGCCGCCGAGACCGACGATGCCCATGGTCTTGCCAGCCAGGAACTTCATGCCGTACTCAGAGCGGTCCAGGTGTCCTGCGGCGGTCTGCTTCACCGCGACGTTCAAGTTCTTGGCGAAGAGCAATGCGGCGCCCATAACCGTTTCCGCGATGGGCAGGGTGTCCACGTACCCGCGGCTGCTGGTCACCCGGACCGGCTTGCCCCAGAGATCCGATGCCCGCATGTCGGAGATGCCGGCGAAGGCGTAGTGCGCCCAAAGGAGATTGGGCATACGCGGGTACAAGCGCTTCGGGTACGGCAGCCCCAGCGCCAGGATGTGCGTCTCTCGCAGCATCTCATCCCTCTGCTCCCAGGTCAGATCTGTGTGCCACTCACGCGGCCTCCACAGACCGCCGCCGGAAGGGAAAATCCCAGCAACTTCCGCCAGCGCGCCCGGAGGCGCCGCATGCACCTGCAGCCGGTCGGGCGCAATGCTCCTGACCTCGTCCAAGGGCCAGGGTTCACCGTCGAACATGAGCAAAACATTCAGCTTGTGAGGGAGCTGTGAGGGCAACGTGATCACCAAAAGAAAGTTGGCCGGGATATCCCGAACCTGGCGATTGTACTATCCGATGAAGGCTGCGGCATGGGTAGGTCGCTCATTGTGCCGTGGCGCTGGCTGACAGGCACCGATAGGCTGGACCTATCCGCCACGGAAAAGGAGATCTGGAATGCCTGCCAAGTCCCAACGCCAACGAAAGGCAGCGGGGGCCGCCCTCTCCGCCAAGCGCGGCGAGCAGTCCAAGAAGAACCTCCGCCAACCATCAAAGTAGATGGCCGAGAGCATGTCCGAGAAGGAGCTGGAGAAGCTCGCCTCCAAGCCAAAGGGGAAGAAGTAGCAAACAGAGGGCTTGACCAGGCCAAGCCCTCTGTTCACCGATGCACTAGTCGTCCTCCAGCGTGGAGGTGTCGCCTTCCGGCAGGCCGAGCTCGCGGGCCTTGAGCAGGCGGCGCATGATCTTGCCGGAGCGGGTCTTGGGCAGCGACGGCACGATCTCGATCTCCCGAGGTGCGACGGCAGCCGCCAGCTTTTCCCGGGCA
>JBJKQC010000339.1:0-6248 GCA_046705745.1 Dehalococcoidia bacterium | reverse complement strand
GTTCTTGCTCTGAGCGCCAGGGCCCGGCCCGTGGGGCTTCGGCGGGGCCGCGGTTTCCGTAGCTTTATCTTGCGTGGGCGCCAAGCGTGCTTGGGCGCTGACGTTGGCGTTGGCCGGGAAGGAGGGCAGCGTCACTTGCCCTTTGGCGTCCGTAGTCCCGGCGTCTATGGATAGGCTTACGTTGACACTGGCCCCGGCCGCGGGGCTACCGTCCGCGCTTCTGATGATCAGCGTGGCCTGGCTGCCGGGCGTCGGTGTGGCCTCGAAGGCGATGAGCAGGCCCGTGACATTGTCACTGGCTACATGCGCGGTTCCGTCTTGCGCGAACGTGACAGAAAGCGCGCCCTGAGCATTGCCGGCCTTGGCCTGCACCTTCATGGACTGTACCCCGGTTGGCAACTGGAGCCCCAGCGTGCCGTCAGCGCTGGTGGTCGCCTGGAACGTCGCTGTTGCCGTCACCTGAGCGCCTTCCACGGGCATGCCTTTGCTAGTGACCGTCACTTTCGATCCGGATATGGCGATTTGAAGACCAGTCTTGGCGGGGCCAGCTTGGACCGGTTCAATGTGGCGGCTCGTGCCGCTCTGATCGGCTACGGGCTGGAGGATGTACTTCAGGTCGTGCTTGTCATTGCCGGCGGCGACGGCGGTAAGGTCGAAAACAAAATTCGTGACGCCATTCATTGTCAGGTCGAACCCCTTCTGCAGTTGCAGCTTGGAGCTCGGAAGCTTGACCGGCACGGTCTCACCCGATTGCAGCTCGCCGGTGACATTGCTGACATAGATGAAGACCTGGTCATACTCTCCCGGAGGTACGTTGGCTGCCAGCAGCTGCATCGCTTTGTCGCCGCTGAGCCCTACAAGGTCCACGGTGTTGCTCGATAGCGGAACGCTCACGGTGCGCCAACCGGACTGATCGCTGGATGAGCTGGCTTGATGAAGGCCGATAGAATTGACGGTCACCCATAGATGGCTGAAGTCACCGATGGCGTTAGGCGCGTCACTCACGAAGACGTCGAGGTTGGCGGCCGGTCGTCCGGCGGCAGCGACGCTCGCACAGCCCGCAGTGCCCACCATGGCGGCGGCTAGCGTAGATATGATGACTGCGACCCTCCACATACTCTGACCTCCCACTCTTCAGGAATAGCAGATATCCGCTGCCGCGCAACATTAACGTTTTGCCATATGTTCGTAAGCGTTTTGGCCAGAAATGGGCCTCTTTGGCACCCCTTTTGGCTAACGCACGAACCGGCGCGGCGTCAGGTTCCTGGGCGAAAGGCCCATTACGCTCGGCGGCGGCGAGCGGTACCATTCACCAGCATCCAGCAAGAGAAAGGAGCAGCATGACGTCGTATCGTGTGCTCGGTCGGCCTGCGCCCCGAAATGACGGCGCCGAGAAAGTGACGGGGCGGGCGCGTTACACGGCGGACACCTTGCTGCCGAGCACGCTGTGGGGCAAGGCTTTACGCAGCCCTTACCCTCACGCCCGTATCCTGCGGGTCGAGACCGCGCGCGCCCTGGCGCTTCCCGGCGTCCGCGCCGTTCTCACCGGGGCCGATGTGCGAGGAGTGCTATCCGGCCGCCGCCTGCGTGATGTCCCCGTCCTCGCATATGACCGCGTCCGATTTGCCGGCGAGCGGGTGGCCGGCGTGGCAGCGGATGACCCCGAAACGGCCCAACGGGCCGTTGATTTGATCGAGGTCGAGTACGAAGAGCTGCCCGCGGTCTTCGATCCGGAGGCCGCCCTTCAGGAAGGCGCGCCGCTGCTGCACCCAGACGTGCAGAGCTACGCAGGCCTGCCCCGTCCATTAGAGGACCCGTCCAACGCTTTTGTTCGTGACCTGTGGGAGACGGGAGACATCGCCTCGGGATTCGCCCAGGCCGACCTCATCGTCGAAAGCACCTTTACCACGCCCCGGATGCACCAGGGATACATGGAGCCGCATTCTTGCCTGGTATGGGCAGATGAGAGCGGCCGCGTGGAAATCTGGGCACCCAATAAAGCGCCGCACCGGCTGAAGCACAACCTGGTGGACGCGCTGGGGCTGCAAGAGAAAGACATTTGCGTTAACTATTCGGCCATCGGCGGTGACTTCGGCGGAAAGGGCTCGCCCATGGACGTGCCGCTGTGCTATTTCCTCTCGCTGCGCACTGGGCGCCCCGTGCGTATGGCCATGAGCTGTGCAGAGGAACTCACCGCCGGCAACCCGCGCCATGCCTCCACGATACGGATGAGGACGGGAGTCAAGCGGGATGGCACGCTGGTGGCGCACGACGCGAGGATCTACTTCAACAGCGGCGCCTACGGCGGATTCAAGCCCGTGCCGGGCGTCAACCTGCCGGGCGCTGAGCACGCCGGCGGGCCCTACCGCATACCGCACGCACGCATCGAGGCTCTGCAGGTCTATACGAACACCATTCCCGGCGGCTTCTTTCGAGGCCCCGGCGCTGTACAGACCCTCTTTGCACTGGAATCGCAGATGGACATCATCGCGCGCAAGCTTGGTATGGACCCGGTGGACTTCAGGCTGCGCAATTTGCTGCAGGAGCGCGAGCGGACAGCCGCGGGCCATGTTCTGCCCATGATGCAGTCGAGGGAGACGGTGGAGGCGGCTCTGCGGGCCGCCGGTTACGGAAAGCCCAAGCCGCAAGGGGTGGGGCCAGGGGTGGCCTTCGGCTACAAGGACCAAGGCGAGGGCCAATCGTCGGCTGCCGTCGTCTTACATCCCAATGGTTCTGTGGTCCTGCATACGTCCGTATACGAGCAGGGCACTGGCAGCTACACCGCCTTCCGCCAGATCGTCGCCGAGGAACTGGGGCTGCCGCCGGTAGACGTCCCCGTGGAGCCGTGGACCACGGACGAAGCGCCTTTCGACACGGGCATCGGCGCGAGCCGCGTGACCCGCGTGGCCGGGCCGGCCGTCTACGAGGCAGCGCTGTTGGTGAAGCAGGAGCTGGCGCGGCTGGCGGCGGAGCTGCTTGGCTGGCCCGAGGAGAGGCTGGCGATGGAAGGCCGCGACATCGTCCGCACGGATACGGGAGAACGCGAGTCGTGGCAGGCATTGGTGACTCGCATGGGCGCGCCTGTTGCGAGTGAGTTCACCAACCGTGTGGCTGAGGAGTCGTCGGTGGCGTCCTTCCTCGTCCAGATTGCGGAGGTCTCCGTGGACCGGGAGACGGGGCAGGTCAAGCTGCTGCGGGTCACTTCCGCCCACGACGTGGGGACAGTCCTGGACCCCATTGGGCATCAAGGGCAGATCAATGGAGGGGCGGTCCAAGGCATTGGGCAGGCGGTTATGGAGGACCTGGCTGTGGTGGACGGCCGCGTGCAAACAGCTAATCTGGGCGACTACAAGCTGCCGACTATCGCCGATGTGCCTGATCTCATGACCGTCTTGGTCCAGTCAGCGGACGGCGCTGGGCCCTATCACACGAAAGGTATTGGCGAATACGCGATAGAGGGCCTGCCAGCCGCTATCGCCAACGCCGTCGAGGACGCGGCGGGCGTGCGCATCAAGGACCTGCCCATCACTGCGGAAAGAGTTTATTGGGCGCTGCACGGGCGATGAGGAAAGCCACAGGCGTAGACAAGGGGTCCCGCTCATGAGGGACCCCCTGTCTGTATCTATTGGGGCTGCTGAGGATTACCAGCGCCGGTCGCTGCGGGGCCGCTCCTCACGGGGCCGAGCCTCGTTGACCGTGAGCGCGCGACCATCCAACTGGGTCCCGTTCAGCGCCGTGATGGCCTGCTGGGCCTCGGCGTTGTCCGCCATTTCCACGAAGCCAAAACCCTTGGACCGGCCGGAGAAGCGGTCAGTCACGACGGTCGCCGACTCGACGGCGCCATAGCGGCTGAACGCCTGCTCCAAATCTGCGTCCTGGGTCTGGTAGGACAGGTTTCCGACAAAAATACGCATTTGGCACTCCTTGCCAATTATTCCGGACCGTATGTGCAAGAGCGCCGTTGCGAGGGTACTACGACCGGGCAGACGCGAACTGTGCGACGAGGTCTTCGGTACGCTTAGTATACCAGGTCGGCGGATCCCCTGCGGTTGTCCAGGCTAACCCTCGGAAATCTCGAACATCGGCCCGCTGCGGATGGCCGACTCGACGACCCGCAACTCTTGCTCGCTGACGCCTAGGCGGTGGTAGCGGGCCGCGCCCAGACCCCGGACCGTCTCCAGCCCCTTCACACCGCGTAGGTCTGCCCGGTAAAACTGGGCCATGAACACCGTTGCATCCGTCAGGTCGGCTTCTTTGAAATTCAGGCGCATGAAATAGGCGTTGCTCAGATCGGCGCGGTGAAATACGGCCCCGGCCATGCTTGCCTCGTAAAGGTCCACGCCGCGCAAAATGCAGTCGGACAGGTCAGCCCGCTGGAGCACCGACACCATCATGTTGGCGAGGCTCAGGTCGGCCCCCTGCAACTGCGATTCGGTGAAGTCGGCACGTCGGAGCTCCGCGGCGTGCAGGAACGCTCCACGAAGGTCGGACTTCGGCAGCTTGGTGAACTGGAGGAAGGCGCCTGGCGCTTTCACGCCGCGCCAGTCAGAGCCCTCGGCGACGACAGGGTTGGCGCGCAGCTCCTGGCCCCGCATGTAGGCGTTGAACGCCTCGAAAGCGGCCTTGTCTTGGGTGAAGTCGTTCTTGCCGTCCGGCAGATGGATGCCCGGCAGCTCGCGCTCGCCGTCCATCACCTTGCGCATGAACTCCTGGGCGGTCATGGTCGTCGTCGACGTTGTCATCTTTGCTCTCCTCTCGCAGGCTTTTGTCCAATTACGGGACTAGCGGAAGAATATGTGAACGCATGCGGCTTTCATCGATGCTTACAAGCGGGCCTCGTTCCAACACAGCCTCGTGCTCTTGAAGGGCGCGCACCAGTAGAGCCAAAAGATATCCTGGCGTGACATCATGGGAACGCACCTGTATCACACTTGGACCCGTTGCGTGGGTGACAGCAAGTATGGCACCGAAGTCCAAATCGTGGGTGAAAACAACATGGCCGTTGTTTGCTGCCCAAGCCAGGATAGTCTTGTCAGGAGCTCGAATGTCCCCGATATCGGACCAGTGGACTGCAGTAATTCCCCTACTTGCCAAAGCAGGGATCCAGGCTGGAGACAGGTTCATGTCAATCAGCAGCCTCACATCTCACCGATTGGCACCTCGAACTCTTCGGCGCGCCAGGCGGCATAGGACAGGGCCTCTTGGATATCGGCAGGCTCCAAGTAGGGGTAAAGCTGGAGGATTTCTTCCCGAGAATGGCCCGCTGCTAGGAGCCCGACAACGGTCCCAACCGTTACGCGGAGGCCGCGGATACACGGCTTTCCTCCCATGACGTCCGGATTTGTGGTGATTCGCGACAATGCCTTCATGGCGCCTCCGGCGTTAGCTTACAGCGGCGGCCGGCGGTGGTGCCAGTCCGTCCGCGCCTGATACTCGTGTCCCACCGTGAATAGCGTGTTCTCGGCGAAGGGCTTGCCCGCGAGCTGCATGCTAAGGGGTAGCCCCCCGTGGCTGAAGCCGCAGGGCACGGCCATGGCAGGAACGCCGGACAGGTTAAACGGGCTGCGGTGCGAGCGAAGGCCGAAGAACTGGCGCATCACCGCCTCCTTGCTGGTCAGCCCCGTGTCGGTGGCTATCTTGGGCGCTGGGTCCGCCTGGGCGGGAGTCACGATGACATCGTACCGCTCCAGCGCGGCCATCACGTCCCGCCGCATGAGCGTGCGGAACTTGGACAGTTTGATGTAAGTAGTGGCCGGAATCAGGCTCGCGGCCAGCAGGCGCCTGCGGGATGCGAAGTCCAAGTCCTGCGGGCGCTCGCGGAGCCGGTTGCGGTGGATGTAGGCGGCCTCCGCGTCCGATAGCGAGTTGGCGATGAGCCCGCCCATTTCGAAGAGCGGCAGGTGCGCGTTGCCGATATCAGCCCCTGCTTCCGCCAACACGCTCATCGCTGCGTCGACGGCAGACGCGACCTCTGGGTTCGCCATGCCGTTGTCGATGCTTTCGCGCACCACGCCGACGCGCATGCCCCGGAGCGGCCCGCCGGTCCCCGCCTTCGGGTCCGGCGCCCAACTCTCCACCGGCCGCTCTGAGGTGTACCGGTCCTTGGGGTCGTGGCCCGCCATGACGGAGAAGAGCATGGCGGCGTCCGCCACGGTCTTCGTCATGGGGCCGATGGTGTCCATGAACCAGGCCATGGGCCAGGCGCCGTGGCGGCTGACGCGGCCCCAGGTAGGGCGAAGGCCTACGAT
>JBJKQC010000338.1:0-3474 GCA_046705745.1 Dehalococcoidia bacterium | reverse complement strand
CCGCGCGGGGCCGGAGCTGGTGGCGGAAAAGACGCTGCGCTGCCTTAAGCATACGGTGCCCGCGGCCGTCCCTGGCATCGCCTTTCTCTCTGGGGGCCAAGACGACGACGCGGCGACCGTGAATCTGGACGCCATCAACAAGCTGGCAGCCAAGGTCGGAGCGCCCTGGCAAATCAGCTTCTCCTATGGCCGCGGCTTGCAGGCGGCACCACAGAAGGCCTGGAGCGGGAAGAAGGAGAACGTCGAAAAGGCGCAGCGGGCCTTTCTGCATCGCGCTCGGGTAACCAGCGCGGCAAGGCAAGGCAAGTACAGCCCCGAGATGGAGAAGGAGCTGACCGCCGTCTAGCGGGCTGGTGTCCACCTCAACCCTCCCCTCCCTTCACCCCTCTGCAATGTCGGGAAGGGAGGGGAGGGTTGAGGTGAGGCGTATAGCCGACGTGATAAACGGCTATCCGGGTGAGGGCGCGTGTCGTCCCGGGGCGCCCCTACCGCAGCGCATACCGCCCGTCTTCTGCGCGTACCAGCCCCTCGTCGATGAGCTTGTTCAGCCCCGTGAGCACCTGCTCCTCCGCCAGCCGCTCGCGGCTCTCTGGCAGCCCGGTGTAGATGGCTTGCCGCAACGCCGGCACTGTCTGCGGTCCTTTGGCGAGTGCCGCGAGCAGCTCCTCCTCCCTCCGCTTCCGGTGCTCGATGAGCAGCCCGAGGCGTGCGGCCGGATCGTTCACCGGGCCGCCGTGGCCGGGGTACATCACCCGCACGTCCAGCGCTTGGAACATCTCCAGCGTCCTGCTATATGCCGTCAGACTGCCTTCTCCGGGGCGTATGACCGTGGTGGAGACAGCCATCACCGTGTCCGTCGTGAAAAGCTCCCCGCGCTCGGGCACGTACACCGCTAGACATCCCGCGGTGTGGCCTGGCGCGAACAGCACATGCAAGCTCAGGCCTCCTAGCTCGCGTATCTCCCCGCCGTGCAGGTCATGGGAAATTCTTGCGTGGCCGCCGAACCGGTCGCGCTCGATGACCTCCCGCTCCAAGGGATGACACCCCATGGGCGCGCCGGTGGCCGTGTGAACGTGCAATGCGCCCCCGCCGTGGTCTGGATGCCGATGCGTGATGATGATCTCCCTGAGAGGAGGTGCGGACACCCGCTGTAGGCAGGCTATCCGGGCCTCGTGGTCTTCGGGAGCGTCCCAGCCGGCGTCAATGAGCACCGACGCGTCCGACCCATGGACCAAGAATGCATTAGGCGGCGGAAAGCCCTTGAACGGCTCTCTGCCGATGGTGAGGCGGTGTATGCCCGGTTCCATTTCCGTACATTCGCCCATGCTCGCTTGGCTACTGGAAGTCATCCTTCCGTCTCCTTCACAGCGTGCTCTTCAAGACGCCGGCGCAAATAAAAGTCAAAGACGGCTTCATGATACGTCTACAGCCCTGCCCTCGCGCCTCTACAGCCGCTTGCCTGGAGACTCCTTTCAGAAATGAGGAAGCCCTCCGGTTGGGTATGGCCGCGTGATGCGTTATGGTAATTCATATTGATAGAGCGTTCCTCTCCATGGAGATGCCCATGACCTCGCCCCAGCCTGCTTCATCCGAGATCCAGCAAAGGCTCCGTGTCCCAACCGACCGCCTGACCGTCCGGGTAGACCCAGCTCTGCTTGGGTACACATCCACTCGCGAGGTGTCCCCCCTCGAGGGCATGATCGGCCAAGACCGGGCCCTCAGCGCCCTGGAGTTCGGGATCGGGGTCGAGGCGCCTGGGTTCAACATCTACGTCGCCGGTCCGGCTGGGTCCGGCCGCAACACCACCATCTCTCGTTACCTGCAACAGGCGGCAGCCGCCCGGCCCGTGCCCAACGATTGGGTGTACGTCCACAACTTCCATGACCCAATGAAACCCCGCGGCATCAGCCTGGCGCCCGGCAAGGGCCGGGAGCTCGAAAAGGACATGGCGTCCCTAGTGAGCGAGGTGCAAGGCCGGGTGCCTCGCGCCTTCGAGAGCGAGGACTACCAGCACCGTATGGATGCGGCGCTGCGGGATGTCCGCGAGCGCCACCGTCAGCTCACCGACGAGATGGTGGCCGAGGCGCGCAAGAGGGGCATCGCCTTGACCCTCACTGACGCCGGTGTAGTCGCCACGCCTTTAAAGCCCGATGGCCAACCTATGGAGCCTCGGGAATTCGAAGCGCTCCCCAAGGAGGCCCAAGAGGAGCTGCGCAAACAGCACGAAGCCCTGCAGGAGTTCATTGCCCAGCGCATCGCGGAGCTACGCCAACTCGAGAAGGAAGGAGCAAACGTCAGTCAGCGGGTCAATCGAGAGATCGCTGAGTTCGCCTTGCAAGGGCTTTTCAACGAGCTGCGGGAAAAGTACCAGGACTCTTCCGATGTCCTCCTGTACCTCGGCGAGGTCATGGAAGACATGGTCGCCAATTTCCAAGTGTTCGTAACCTCCCGGGACGGCCAGCCTCAGCCAACCGGCCCCCAGGCAGGCGGTCCTCCCGACGATATGGTCCGCTACCGCGTGAACGTCTTCGTCGACCATTCTCGGAGCACCGGCGCTCCCGTTGTCTTTGAGAACAGCCCCACCTACTACAACATATTTGGACGCGTTGAGCACGCCATTAGGATGGGTGTGGCCGTCAGCGACTTCACCATGGTCCGCGCTGGGAGCATTCACCGGGCCAACGGCGGTTTCCTGGTGCTTCAGGCCAATGAAGCACTCGGTGCTCCCTTCGTCTGGCAAGCCCTCAAGCAGACCCTGCGCTCCCGCGAGGCCCGCATTGAAACACTGGGCGAGCAGATATCCTTGCTGCCTACGACCACCCAGCAGCCGCAACCCATGCCGCTGGACCTGAAGATCGTGCTCATAGGCAACCCGCTCTTGGCCAGGCTGCTGCTGCTTTACGATGAGGACTTCCAGCGGCACTTCAAGGTGAAGGCGGAATTCGGCTATGACGTGGATATGAGTCCGGAGAGCCTCCGCAAATTCGGGATGTTCGTCGTCAACCGCGTCCAAGAGGATAAGCTGCCGCCCTTCGAAGCGGCGGCAGTGGCCCGTCTAGCCGAGTTTTCGTCCCGTATGGTGGAAGACCAGGAGAAGCTGACTACCCAGTTCGCCCTCATCGCGGACATGATCACCGAGTCCGCCTATTGGGCGCGCCATGCGGGCCAGACCGCCGTCCGCGGGGAAGATGTCGTCACTGCTGTTCGTGAGCGTCGCTACCGGTCCAACCTCACGGAGGACCGCCTCCAAGAGTTGTACGACACTGGCATCATCAAGGTGGACGTGGACGGCTCTGCCGTCGGCCAAGTGAACGGCCTGGCCATCATCGACCTAGGCGATTATTCCTTCGGCCGGCCTTCCCGCGTCACCGCCCGCGTGGGACTGGGGCGCGGCGAGTTTGCCAACGTGGAGCACGTCAGCCAGATGAGCGGGCCCATTCACAGCAAAGGGTTCGCAATCCTGATCGGCTACCT
>JBJKQC010000337.1:0-8273 GCA_046705745.1 Dehalococcoidia bacterium | reverse complement strand
CGCCTTTGCTGCGGCTTGCTTCGGGTCTGCTTCGGTTGCCTGCCTGGCCCTCACCGTTCACCGTTTACCGTTCACCGTTTACCCGAAATTGCGCGAATGTTGCCCGCCCCCCTTCCGCCAGGCCACGGCCACGTGGAACCCGTTTCAGTGTTGCGCCATGTTGCGGCCGTGTTGCGGGTTGTTGCGCATGGTGTTGCAGGCTCACCGCCCCTCCTGCGCCCCTCCCCCACTGCTTACCGCTTACTGCTCACTGCTCACTCCGTCGAGGCGGCGGCGAAAATCGGTTATAATATGAGAAAGCCGTGCGCCAGTCAGCGCACGGTAATTTTTGAGGCCCCTCCCGGCCTCCCCTGCTTTTTCCAGTTTACCTAGGTCTACCTATGACACTCGCACCACAGTCACATATCAGGAACGTGGCCATCGTCGCCCACGTTGACCATGGCAAGACCAGCCTGGTCGATGCCATGCTGAAGTCCAGCCACGTCTTCCGCGACAACCAGCAGGTCGGCGAGCTCATCATGGACTCCAACCCACAGGAGCGAGAGCGCGGCATCACCATCCTCGCCAAGAACACCGCCATCTCATATGGCGACGTCACGATCAACATCATCGACACCCCAGGTCACGTGGACTTCAGCGGCGAGGTCGAGCGAGTGGTGAACATGGCCGACGGCTGTCTGCTCGTCGTGGACGCCGTGGACGGCCCCATGCCCCAGACCCGCTACGTCCTCAAGACCGCCTTGGCTAAAGGCCTGCGTCCCGTCGTGGTGATCAACAAGATCGACCGCCCCACCTCTCGCATCCCGGAGGTAGTGGCCGCCGTCCAAGACTTGTTCTTGGAGTTGGCCACCGACGCCGACCAGTTGGACTTCCCCATCCTCTACGCCTCCGCGCGCGAGGGCTATGCCATCACCGACCTCGATGACAAGCGGATCGATATGGCGCCGTTGTTCGACGCCATCGTGACCCACATTCCGCCGCCCGTCGTCGACCCGGACGGCCCATTCCAGATGCTGGTGGCCGCGCTGGACTACGATAACCACCTCGGTCAGATCGCCGTGGGCCGCATTTTCCGCGGCCGCATCCAGCGCAACGCACCCATCGCCTGTCTCGGGCGTGATGGCACATCGTCGTCGTTCAAGGCCGACCACGTTTTTGTCTTCAAGGACCTAACGCGCAAGGAGATCGAGTCGGCCATCGCCGGTCAGATCGTCGCCATTACCGGCGTCAAGGGCGTGACCATCGGCGACACACTGGCGGCGCCGGAGGCGCCCGAAGCGCTGGAGCGGATCGAGGTCGAGGAGCCGACCGTCAAGATGACCTTCGGCGTGAACACCTCTCCCTTCTCGGGGCGCGAGGGCCAGTACGCAACCTCTCGCATGCTGTGGGCCCGCTTGCAGCGCGAGCTCCAGACCAATGTGAGCCTGCGCGTCGAGGCCACGGACAGCGCGGACGAGTTCCTCGTCTCCGGCCGCGGCGAGCTGCACCTTTCCGTACTCATCGAGGACATGCGCCGTGAGGGCCTGGAACTGCAAGTCTCCAAGCCAGAGGCCATCACCAAAGTTGTTGATGGCGTCGTACATGAGCCCTACGAGCGGCTGTTCATCGACACCCGCGAGGAGTACGTCGGCCCCATCACGGAGGAGCTGTCGGCCCGGCTGGCCCAAATGGCGGATATGCAGAACGACGGCCAGGGAAATGTGGCGATAGAGTACGTCTTGCCGACCCGCGGCCTCATCGGCTTCCGCAGCTTCTTTCTGCGCGTCACCCGCGGCAACGGGGTGATGAACAGCGAGTACGTCGGCATGCGCCCCATGCGCGGCGAGGTCAGGTCCACCCGCACCGGTGCCATTGTGGCTTCCGAGACCGGCGTTGCCGTCACCTACGGCATCGGCAACGCTCAGGAGCGGGGCGAGACCTTCGTGGATCCCCAGACCCCGGTCTACGAAGGCATGATCGTCGGCATGCACAACCGCGAAGGCGATATGAACCTAAATATCTGCAAGGAGCGCAAAGTTACCAACATGCGCTCTTCCACCTCCGAGATCACGGAGCGCCTGGCGCCCGCCGTCAAGTTCAGCCTGGAAGAGGCCCTTGACTTCATCGCCCCCGATGAGCTGGTGGAGGTCACGCCTCAGAGCATCCGGATGCGGAAACGCACGCTGTTAGCCGATGAGCGGTACCGCCAAGCGCGCGACCGCGCCCGGGCGGTGGCTGCAGGGCAAGGGCCCGGACGGTAACGCGGTGGACTTGCAGGCCGTGCTCTTTGACATGGACGGCGTGCTGCTGGACAGCTTCGAGGCTTGGCTGTCGCTGATGAACGCCACGGCCAGGCATTTCGGTTACCCGCCAGTGCCGCGCGACCACTTTCGCTCCGTCTATGGCCAGCCTACCTCGGCGGACGTGGCAGCGTACTTCCCTGATCAGACGGTCGAGAGCGTGGAGGCTTACTATGACGCGCACTTCCACGAGCACGCAGCCGCCAACAAGGTCAATCCCGAGGCTGCATCCGTCATCGAGGCCCTGAAGGAGAGGGGGCTCGGCGTCGGCGTCATCACCAACACACCGTCTTCCCTCGCCAGGCAGATACTGCAATCAGCCGCGCTGGAACCCGACGTTGTTGTCGGCGGCAGCGACGTGGCGAAGGCAAAGCCCGCGCCCGATGTCATCTTCCGCGCCTGCGAGATGTTGGGCGTGGAGCCCTGGGATGCCCTAGTCGTCGGTGACTCCCGTTACGACAAACAAGCGGCTGCAGCCGCCGGGGCGCCCTTCGTGGGCATCGGCGGCATCGAGGGCAACTTCACCATCAAAGACCTAGGCCAAGTGCTGGGCATCGTAGACGGCCTGGGAGACTAGTGCCAGACACCAATATTCGCGAACGGCCGCCAAACCGAAGCGCCACCGCCCCCTGCCCCTTGGGTTGACTTGGACTTTAACCTTTTCGTAGCTATTGGGTTGAATTTTGTACGAATCTCCAACTTCCTGTTACCATCCACTTGCCATGGGGGTATGCCCTGACTACAATGCGGCGCGCCATTTAGCTCCATCGGTTCCCTTCTATGAGGTATGGGCCATGGTAGCGAGGCAAACGTCCGAGCCTAGATCAGGCCCGTAGGGACAGATGGAGGTCCACTGTGACAACGGAAAGCGGTAACCGTTTGTTCGTCGGCAATCTGCCGTTCAAGATGACACGGGAGGAGTTGTACGACCTATTCGCGCAGGCTGGGGCGGTCACGTCCGTGCACATCCCAACGGACAGAGAGACCGGCAGGCCACGAGGGTTTGGCTTTGTCGAAATGGAAGATGAGACCTCCATGGAACAAGCCATCCAAATGTTCAACGGCTACTCCGTGAGCGGCCGGGCCTTGGTCGTCAACCAAGCGCGGCCGCGCGAAGAGCGCCGTCCCCGTTTCTAGCTGAACAGAGCCTGGCTAAACAATCAAAGAAAGGCGCTCCAACCAAAGTGGAGCGCCTTTCCGTACAGATCACAAGGTTGCTTCCCCGACCTTCCGCCGCAGCTTAATCTCCTGCCAAGTTGGGCCGTGCAAGCTTGGCGCGCGTTGCCCTTCGTACCGCCACTCCGCGAGCTTTATCAACTCGTGATAGGAGCCAAATAGCTCGTCCGCCCGATCCTTGACCTCGTCCAAAGGCTCCGGCCGCCCCGGCTCCACCTCGAATGTCCGCCGTACCCTGTAAAGTGTTGTACGCTCGGCAGGCACTCTGCCCACATCGCGGACCCACCGCCGTAGCTCGGAGGGTGGCACTAGTTGCCCATAAGAGGCCCCTGCGCTGGTGGAGATGCTCTCGTTGATGAGCGTCCCGCCCACATCGTTGCACCCCGCCGACAGAAGCACCTGGGCCAGCTTCGGTCCCTCCTTGACCCATGAGCACTGGATGTTGTCTATCCACCCGCTCAGCATGATACGGGCAATAGCGTGCATGCGTATGACCTCGGCGCCCGTGGCCCCTGGCCGCAGCTGGTCCATAGCCTGCTTGGCCCACATGGGCGCTTCCTCATGCACGAAGCTCAGCGGGACAAACTCCGTGAAACCGCCAGTGGCCTTTTGGATGTCCCGAATGTATGCGATGTGAGCAGCGCGCTGAACGTTGGTTTCCATGTGGCCGAACATGATGGTGGACGTGGTGGGTATACCTAGCCGGTGCGCGGTAGTGATGACTTCCGTCCACTTCTCCACGTTGATGCGGCCGGGGGCAATGCGGTCACGGACGCTTTGGTCCAGTATTTCGGCGGACGTGCCGGGGAGCGAGCCTACGCCCGCCTCCTTTAGCGCGCGCAGGTAATCTTCGACCGTCCAGGATGATCGTACGGCGCCGTAGAGCACTTCCTCCGGTGAGAAACCGTGGATGTGCATCTGGGGAAGCTCTTGCTTCAGCGCGCGCGTCAGGTCGATGTACAGGGAGCCGTCCATCTTCGGCGGCAAGCCGGCCTGGATACAGACCTCCGTCGCTCCAAGCTCCCACGCCTCCTGTGCTCGCCGCAAAATCTCGTTGAGCGGCAGGAAGTAGCCTTCCTCCTGACGGAAATCACGGCTGAAGGCACAGAAGCCGCAGCGCTTGATGCACACGTTAGTAAAGTTGATATTGCGGTTCACCACGTAGGTGACCACATCGCCGACTGCCCTCCGGCGAAGCTCGTCGGCAGTAGCCATGAGCGCCAGCAGCGCGGCGCCGTCCGCCTCGAATAGGCGAGCGCCTTCCTCGACGGTGACCTCGCCGCCGGACAGGGCCTTGTCCAACGTACGCGCCATACCAAGCTCTACGGCTCTGAGCAGCGAGTCCAGTGCCACGCGTAGGTTGGGAAGCATTTGTTCATCGAGCATGAGCCTCTCCAATACTGGACGTATGCGCCCCAGCAATGTCTACTCTTGTTCCAGCTCAGACCGCACGTAGCCGTCCGACCCCGTCAGATCCCGTAGGCGCCGCTCAACCGCCGGAGAGGTAAACCACCGTCCGTTGGCGACGTACTCCGGGTACAGGGCCGTGCGCTCGCGCAACTCATACCCTGCCTCCGCCGTCAGTGTTCGCAGGTGAGGTATCGCTGGCCACGCGGCCTCGGGATTAATGAAATCTTGGGTCAGAGGCGAGACGCCGCCCCAATCGTTGATGCCTGCCAGCAAGTACGTCCCGCAGCCGTCTGCGTTCAGATTTGGTGGCGCTTGAATATTCATGCTCGACCCAAGAATTAGTCGGGCCACCGCCAGCGTCCGCAGCATATCCAACGTCGACGGCTCGGGGGCCCCCAGCATCCGGGTCGACGGCTTCGCCCGAAAGTTCTGGACGATGACCTCCTGGATGTTGCCGTAGCGCTGCTGGGCATCGCGGATGGCCACCAACGAGTCTACCCGCTCTTCCAGCGTCTCGCCGATGCCCATGAGAATACCCGTGGTCATGGCGATGCCCAGCCGCGCGGCGGTCTCCAGCGTCGCCATGCGCTGCTCCGGACGCTTGGTGACTGTGCCGTAGTGGGCGCCCCCGCGCTCGTGCAGGCGCAGGCTTGTGCTTTCGAGCATGATGCCCATGCTCGCATTCCAGGGAGCAATTGCCTCCATCTCTTCGTAGGTCAAGGTCCCGCAGTTCGTGTGCGGGAGGAGGTCCGTTTCCTCCAGCACCATCCTGGACATAGCCGCGACATACTCGGGCGTCGAGCGGTAGCCTCCAAGGTCGTCCAGGGTCCGCAAGAACTCGGGGTGCCGCAGTTCCGGATGGTCGCCCAGGCTGATGAGCGCCTCCTTGCAGCCTAGCTCCGCTCCCTGGCGTGCGACGTCCAGCACTTCTGTGGGTGTCATGGTGTGAGCGCCCCGCTGGTTGGGGCCCTTCACAAAAGTGCAATAGCCACATCGGTCTCGACAGAGATTGGTGAGCGGCAAAAAGACTTTGCGAGAGTATGTGACGCGCCCGTGAGGGCGAGCGGCCTCGCTCAGCTCTGCGGCCGCCTGCATGACTCCAGCTAGGCTAGAGCCCTCAACTGCAATCAAGGCGTAGCCATCGGTAACTGACAGTGTCCCGCCAGTCAACGCGCGACTAAGGATGTCGTGTATTGGGGAACGTACGATTACAGAGACAGGGGCCAAGAAGTCGCCTCATCACACGTGCTGTTCGCCGTGTCAGCCATAAGGGCCGGCTAGATGAGGCGCGATGGGCCTCCGCATAAGAGCGAAGGGGATGGTAGCATGGCGCTAGTCAACGCCGCAACAAAACGACGGCGGTTGCAATACGAGGGCTTGGCCTTGACTATCCAGATGCTAGTCCGGAGTGCCGTAGTGGCGGCTATGGGCGTGGCGACCGCAGTAGTCGCGGGCAGCCTCGCCTCTTGGACCGGCGACCTCGGCGCGCTCCTGTGGGTCTGCGCCTGCTTCTTCTTCCCTTTCGTCACCGGAATAGCTTGGGGCTCAGGCGGGCTTGGCACCACCGGTAGCGCAATAGGAGCGCTGGTGGGCGGGCTCGTTGCGAGTATGTCCATCCCAATCCTTCCTCACTTGGCGGCTCACGGCGCTGACGTCGTCCCGTTACTGATCCCGGGAGTCTTCACACCCCTTGGCATGGCGCAAGGCGCCATCGCATTGCCGGTAGGCACTACCGCTCGCAAACGACGCATCCGGCAATCAACGGGCCACTAGCGCCCTTGCGCCTCATATCCGAGCCACTCCCTTCAGAAGGACCTGGCCACTACGATACAATCGCTGAGAATCAATGCGTCCGGAGACATGGCATGCTTTCCCCGGAAGACAACGAAATGTTGACGCGCGTCGGGCCTGGCTCACCCATGGGAGACCTATTCCGCCGCTTTTGGATCCCCATCCTTCTTGCCGACGAGCTGCCAGAGCCAGACTGCAAGCCTAAACGGGTGAAGACGTTGGGTGATTTCTTCGTTGCCTTCCGCGACACCGAAGGCCACTTGGGACTTCTGGACGCTCGTTGCCCGCACAGAGGCGCTGACTTGTCGTACGGGCTAAACGAAGAGGGCGGGCTCCGTTGCGCGCAGTGCTACTGGAAGTTCGACATCCACGGGAAGGTTCTCGATCTACCGCTGGAGCCGGAGGATAGCCGTCTTTGGAGGGAGGCTGGGGCCAACGCCTACCAGATCAAGGAGTACGGCGGGTTGCTCTGGGCTTACGTCGGTCCCCAGGACGACATCCCCGACCTCCCAGAGTTCGAATGGACCCACGTCCCTGCCGATCACCGCTACCTCTCCCGTTTCCTCGTGGAGTGCAACTACATGCAGGGCGTCGAGGGCGGTCTGGACGCCAGCCGGGTGGCGGCGCTGCAAAAAACCGGCGCCATCACTACCAACGATCCCCTGGGAGAAGACGTGGATCACGCGGTCCAAGCAAAGCGGACGGACTATGGGCTTCTCATCGGGACTGTCCTAGAAGGGGAAAGCAGTCCTACAGTGGACCTACAGGTGACCCACTGGCTCATGCCTTTTTACACGACGACCCCAACCGACGCTGCGGGTGTTCTCGAAGGCGTTGCTTGGGTGCCCATAGATGATGAGTCCACCATGGCCTTCGCCGTTACCTACAACCCAAAACGCCCCCTTAGCAAGAAGGTCTTGTCCGAAATCAAGAAGGGCAAGCGCATGCATCCAGTTCTGGACGAGACCGGCGTGCGACGGAAGCTCAACAAGGACAACGGATACTTGGAGGACGGCAAGTCCCGCGCCACGGGCTTCGCAGACCGGTTCGACAACACCTTCGAGATGATCATCGCCTGCCAGGAGAGCATGGGCACTATTGTCGACCGCTCGAAGGAAAACCTCGGTGCCAACGACGCCGCAGTGGAGCAGGCGCGCAAGGTGCTAATAGACGCCGCAGTGGACCTGATGGAAGGGACCGTTCCGGTGATCGTCCACAAAGGCGAGGCGTACCGCGTTCGTTCCTATGCATCGAAGTTGGAACGGGGCGTGGCCTTCGACGAGGACGAGCAGGTGCGCAAAGGCATCGCCGCGGAAGTCTAGCGGACGCCGCCATAATCACAGGCTCAGCCCATTCCACCTGCTGCTTACCGTCCGCCGCCGATGGTGTCGTCCGGCGAGAGGTGCTGGACGGTGACGCCGGTGTCGGCGAAGGTACGGGTGACGCTGGTAGAACCGTAGACCCACATGATGCTCATGCGGGCCGTGCCCGTGTTCCGGAAGCAGTGGACGACGTTGGCAGGTACAAAGGTCGTATCGAACTGCTTTACGGGCCGTGCCACGCCATCGATGACACACTCCCCCTCGCCCTCGAGCACCGTCACCATCACCTCCACAT
>JBJKQC010000336.1:0-4241 GCA_046705745.1 Dehalococcoidia bacterium | reverse complement strand
CATCTGCAGCACCCCGCGCGTCCACAGGCCCACGGACTGCTGGTAGTCGTTGATGCCGAAGCGCTTGCCCTTGAGGTCCTCAGGGTGGTCTTGCCGGACTCCAGAGGCCCGGCGGATGGCGACGGTGGTGTAGGAGAAGGTCCGGTTGTGGAACACGGGCAGCATTCGGTACGGGAATCCCTCAGGCCGCATACGCAGGTAGGAAGACATGGACATCTCGGAGACGTCGTAGCGGTGGTACTTGATCTGCTCGTAGAAAACGCGGGGCACGGCGCCGGGCATGCCCTTGTAGTCGAGGTCGATACCGTCTGGCTTCACCTCGCCATTGATAAGGGGCATGACGCGGTCGTAAGCGGTAATGGCAAAGGACAGTTCCAGATTGGACACGGCGGACCTCCTGTGCGGACGAGCTAGTGGGGCGATGATAGCAGGCTGAGGGTTGCATGGAGTGATTTCGGCGCGACTCGTGCCTGACGCCAGGGGGTCTCGCCGTAATGCTGCGCCTCGCGCACAATCGGAAGCGCGCTGTACCCATGCTTGGCGTATGATGTGCGAGTCTTAAGCATGCAGATAATGTCATGAGTCATTCATCCAGTCAGGAAAGGATTCCCTATGGCGATGCGACCACGCCCGTCCGATGAGCAGCCGCGGCAAGAGCAAGGTTTCCCGCAGTGGGCCCGCCTCTTCCTGTCTCTCCACCTGCCGTCCATTGCCATCGGCTTCGGCACGGGAGCGACCATCGTGGTCATGGGCACCCTGTCCAAGAATTATGGAGCGGCGCTGGGAGCGGCGATCTTCATCTTTGTCTTTCAGCAATTGGGCACGGTGATCGCCCCCATTCCCACAGGCTTTCTCATCGACCGTATCGGCAGGCGCAGCATGATTTTGGCTGGACCCTTCGTCATTGCCGCGTCGTCCCTATTGATCGTCAGGGCATTGCTGATGCACGGCTCGTTCACCGAGGTCCTCATCTACCAGTTCTTCACGGGAGTGGGGCAGCAGATGTGGATGCTGAGCAGATTGGCGGTCATCGCGGACACCGGGGCGGCCGGGCAGCGAGGAAAGCAGATCACGAGCATGTTCGGCGTGCAGCAGATAGGGAACCTGGCGGGGCCCATTGTGGGAGGGGCTGCCGGCACCGTGGTTGGATTGTGGGTGCCGTTTGCCCTTCAGGCGGCCGTGGTCGTGCTTTCTGTTATCCCCAGCTTCTACCTGGTCAAGGAGACCTTGGTCAAGCAGACTGTGGTGACGCGGCCTGGTATGGCCGCGCGTGACCAAGGTGTCGCGGGACTGGTCACCGAGCGCCAAGGCTCGGTGTGGGCCGAGTTGCGCAAGCCACCGCTCCCTCAGGTATTTACTGCGCAGTTCCTGGCAAACGTAACCCGTGGCGGCATCTTCGCGGGCAGCGTGATCGTGCTGTACGCCTCATACGCGTATGGAATGTCGGAGTTGGAGATCGGGTCTTTACGCAGCATCGCCGCTATGGCGGGCATCCCCATTACCTTTGGGGCCGGGTTCATCATGGACCGGTTCGGGCGCAAGTTCACCATCGTGCCTGGCCTCATGCTTTCCGCCCTTGCCATGGCGTTCTTGGCCCTCACTGGCGCCTTGGACCTGTCCAAGGGCATCTTCGTCGGCGCGTTCCTGGCGGTGCATTTGGCGACCAGCATCATCTCGGGCAACATGCAAACGATGGGAACGGACGTCGCACCCGTCCGCGCCAGGGGTGCATTCTTTGGCGCGTCCCGCATGATCGCCCAAGGAGGGTCCCTGCTGTCACCGGTGAGCTTCGGCGTTCTGGTGAGCGTGGCCAACTACGCGACCGCCTTCTCGTTCCTGGGTGCGGCCGCTTTCTCTGGCGCCCTGGT
The DNA here is from genome assembly GCA_046705745.1 of Dehalococcoidia bacterium. Taxonomy (GTDB): domain Bacteria; phylum Chloroflexota; class Dehalococcoidia; order Lucifugimonadales; family Australimonadaceae; genus JBJKQC01. Next base: position 2,373 of record JBJKQC010000336.1, on the reverse strand, counting down.
GGTCTTGTTAGGCGTGCCGGAAACGCTCCGCAGGGCGGCTCCGGCGCCGCAGGCTCCCGTTGCCGAGCCCCAAGTGCCGCCCACGCCGGAAGCCGCGAGCTAGAGCGCCCGCGTCCAGGCCTTTCCGCAATCGTATTGTCGGCCCGTTTAGTCCGCCTCCACCGTGGGCAGACATGCGGAAGTGGGATTTGCCCTGCTCATATCCTCCGTAACTTGCGCGTTGTACTCGCTGCTCTCTCGTCAGAGCGGTAATCCCCGACGCTCAAAAGGAGGTGTGAGATGGTAATGGCGCGGTGGGACCCATTCCGGGAAATGCGGCGCATGCAGCAGCTCATGGACCGCGTGTGGCGGTCAGAGGCACCGGAACTCGGTGCCGGCGCGATAGAGCCATGGACGATTCCCATGGATGTCATCGAGAACGATTCGTCCGTGGTCGTCAGTGCTTCGATTCCAGGCGTAGACCCGAAGGACATCAGTGTGTCGGTCGAGGACAACATTCTCACCATTAGCGCGGAGCGGGAGGAGGAGCATGAGGCCCAAGAGGGCCGCTTCCTTATGCGCGAGTGTTCCAGTGGTGCTTTTCGACGTTCCCTGCGCCTGCCCAATGTCATCGAGTCAGAGCGCGCGGAGTCGCGCTACGAGAACGGCATGCTTACCGTGACGTTCCCCAAGTCGGAGCAGAAACGGGCGCGACGCATCGAGGTCAAGGGGTCGGAAGGCCAGCAGGCGGCGCCTCAGGTGCAGCAGGGCCAAGGCGCCGAGGCCAGGGAGCAGGCGGCGTAATACCCAAGCCACGGGCCGTAGGGGGCGCGGCATCGAGGCAATCTGAGAATCCCCGCTCCCCGAGGGAGAGGGCTAGGGTGAGGGCCAAGCGTTTGCGGGCGTGGCGAATGCCTTGCGGAGCCAGGGCCCAGGTCCCTTCTTAGCCTTTCCCTCGGGCAGCGGGATTGTTGTGAGCGCGGCATGCCAAGCCCCATGGCGGCGGCATCGCACAACATCGATTATCATGCGACCAGCTCAACGAGAGGTGGCGCGCATGAAAGTCGTCAGGATGGACAAGGTCGAGAAAGTCTCCGCGGCCAGCCCGCTATTCACTGGCTCCGATGTCTCGCGACAGCCGCTGGCGCCAGACAGCAACGATTTCAATATCAGCGTCGTGAGCTTTGGCCAGGGTGTGAAGAACAAGCTGCACTACCACGAAAGTGACCAGGTCCTCGTGGTCACGGAGGGCAGGGGAGTCGTTGCGACCGAGCACGAGCACGCCGAAGTGACGCCGGGCGACGTGATCTTCGCGCCGGCTGGCGAGCGCCACTGGCACGGCGCTCTGCCGGACACGACCTTCGCCCACATCACCATCACTCGCAAGGATGCCCAGGTCATCCAGGTGGAGCAGTAATGGACATTGGTCTGATGGTCGAGGGCCAGCACGGGCTCACGTGGGAACGCTGGCTGCACATCCTGCACCGGGCGGAGTTTCTCGGCATTCCCACCGTTTTCCGGTCCGACCACTACTTTATCGGCCGCCAGCTGAGCTCGCTGGAAGCGTACATCTCCCTCGCCGTGGCCGCGCGTGAGACCTCCCACGTCCGCTTCGGCCCGCTGGTGACGCCGGTCACCTTCCGATCGCCTGTGGACGTCGGCCGCATGGCGGCGCAGATCGATCTGCTCAGCGGCGGGCGGTTCGTGCTGGGGGTAGGCGCCGGCTGGCATGAGCCGGAGCACCGCGCCTACGGTATTCCTTTTCCGCCGCCGGGCGAGCGGACCGCACGGCTGAAGGAGGCCATCGAGCTCATGCGGGCCATGTGGGGACCGGGCCCGGCCAGCTATGAGGGGCGCTACTATCGGCTGGAAGGCGCCGACCCGCTGCCGAAGCCGGAGGCGGGACGGCCCAAGCTGCTCATCGGCGGGCGTGGCCCCAAGCGGACGTTGCGGATGGTCGCCCAGTACGCGGACGAGTGGAACTGCGTGAACGCGCCGCCGGACTACAACGAGAGCGTGCGCATCCTGGAGTCCCACTGCGCCGAGATTGGGCGGGACCCCAAGACCATCCGCCGCTCGATCATGAACTTCGCCATCGTGGGGCCGGACGAGCATGCGGTCCGTCGGCAGGCGGAGCTGGCCGCGCGGGTCGGCGCGCGCAGCCAGACCGTGGAGGAAGTCCTGGCCACGGCCGGCGAGCATGGGCGCATTGTCGGGCGCACGGAGGAGGCGGTCGAGCAGCTTGGCCGGTTGGCCGAGATGGGCGTGCAGGAAGTGCAGCTCCAGCACATGGACTTCAACGACGACAAGTTCCTGGAGTACGTAGCCAAGGAGCTCGCGCCGCGGGTGAAGGACCTCTAGCACATTGTCACCGTCATTTCCACCGGACCTAGC
>JBJKQC010000335.1:0-3915 GCA_046705745.1 Dehalococcoidia bacterium | reverse complement strand
GGTCTGTCCCTACGATAAGTTGACGCCGACGAGGCGGCCGATACCGTTGGCGACGGCTACGGCGATGGCGGCGAGGGCGACCATTTCGACGGACTTGCGCATGGCAGCGCCGCCGGTGAGATAAGCGCGCCAGCCAGCGACGAGGAAGAGGGCGACGCCGGTGGCGGCGAGGGACGCGGCGAAGGCGGCGCCGCCGCCGAGGAACAGGTAAGGCACGACTGGGAAAAGCGCGGCCACTGCGAAGGCCAGGCCCATAACGACGGCGGTCAGGGTCGGCTGGGGGGGCTCGTCGGGGAACCCGAGCTCGTCGGTCATCATGAGGCGCACCCACTGGTCGTGGTCGCGGGAGACGGCGGCCACCACTTCGTCCAGCAGGGGGCCGGTGATGCCTTTGAGACGAAAGATGTGGCGCGTCTCGGCCAACTCCTGCTCGCGCATGTGCTCCACTTCCCAGCGCTCGCGGGTCTCTTCGGTCTCGCGGAACTCGCGTTCGCTCTTGGTGGAGATGTAGGCACCGAGGGCCATGGAGATGGCGCCGGCGACGACTCCGGCAATGCCTCCCAGGAGGACCACCTTGGGGTCGGCGGTACCGCCAGCCAGACCGGCGACCAGGGCGACGTTGGACACCAGGCCGTCGTTGGCGCCGAAGACGACCTCTCGCAGGGAAGAGCCTCCGCCGCGGTGGCCTTCATGGGGCCGCGGACGGGCCTTGCGGAATGCCTCGCGCACCCGCTCTATGGTCGAACCTAGCATTGGACCTCTCCCCGGCGCGGACGACCGGCGCCGCGCCTAAGCGACTAGTGTAGCGCTCCGCCGCTGGCAAGGCATCCATGGCGCGATGCCGAGCTCTCGCCGAGCCATGGGCCCACCCGTACGCGGCACCGACAGGCGCAGTTTCGTAAGGAATTCAGCAGCCGGACCGTGGCGGCGCCAGCGAGGAGAGGAAACGCGTTCCCGGAACAGATTTCTCCCCCGATACGCTGCACTATCGAGGGTCTGCGACACTTCGTCGTGTCGCTGCGCTTGAGGACTCCGGTGGAAATGATAGCAAAGGGCGGAATATCTCGCGAATCCAGCGCGCCCCGGCGCAACGGGGCGCCACCGAGAAGGGAGAATGGGGCTCGCTGGCGTGAAGGTCGGCAGACGTCAGGGCGTACGGCCATGCGCCCCTACAGCAGCAACCGCAGGGGCATTGTTCGGCGAATGACAGAGAGGGCCGTGGCGCAGAGCGGGCGGGGGCCAGGTTAGCGTGTCCTGCGCCAGACGTAGAGGATGCGCTGGAAGACGGTGAAGCCGGCGACGGCGAGGATGACTGCGAGGGCGTACAAGGGGTAGCCGAGGAGGAGGCCGGCGCCTAGGACGACGATGCGCTCAGGACGGCCCATGACCCCGACGTCTCCCGGCACGTCCAGGCCCTCGGCGCGGGCGCGCGTATAGCTGACCATGACGGAGGCCACCAGCGCGCCGACGGACAGGTAGGCGCCAAGCGTGTAGTCTTGGCGCACGTAGAAGGCCAGCAAGCCGAAGAGGACGGCGGCCTCACCCAGGCGGTCCATGACGGAGTCAAAGAAGGCGCCGAAGGTGGAGGCTTTTCGCGCCATGCGGGCGACGGCGCCGTCGAACATGTCCATGATGGCCCCGGCGAGCATGACGGCCCCGCCGGCTAGCAGGTGGCCTTGTGCTATGACGTAGGCGGCCCCGCAAGCCACGATAAACCCGGCGAAGGTGATCATGTTGGGGGTGACGTGCAGGGCGATGAGGCTTCGGGCGACGGGGTTGCTCAGGTAGCGGGTGGCCCAGCCTTTGGCACGGATGCGCAGGGGTGTGAAGGACGAGGAGCTCAACCCGAGACCGCCATGCGCTGTCGACGCCGGAGGAGCGTCTCGTAGTAGGCGAGCACTTGCTCGGCCACGCGCGCCCAACTGTACTGCTCCACGGTGACACGTCCACGCGCGCCCATTTGCCGGCGTAGGTCAGGGTCGAGCATGAGGCGCTCTATCGCGTCCGCCATCTCCTCGTCGTCCTTGGGCGGCACGAGGTAGCCTTCGACGCCGTTGGACATCACCCTGCTGAATCCCTCAATGCGGGAGGCGACAATGGGCTTGCCGGCCGCCATGGCCTCCAACAGCACGATGCCGAAGCTCTCACGGCCGGTGTTGGGGGCGCAGAAGATGTCTGCCGCCTGGTAGTAGCGGGGGATGTCGGCGTAAGGCGCGGCCCCTACCAGTTCCACGTCCTGGAGATTGCGCTCGTCGATGAGGCCCAGCACTTCCTCTCCAAGGTTGCCGCCGCCGACGACGATGAGGCGAATGTTGGGGTGACGCCACTTGAGCCGGCTGTAGGCCATGACCAGGTATTTGAGACCCTTGCGGCGCTCCAACCGGCCCAGGAACAGGATATTCACCTTGCCGTCCTGGTAGCGCTGGATGGGAGGCAAGGGCCTCGCGAAGCGGTCGATGTCCACGCCGTTGGGAATGATCTCGTACTGGCCGGGATAGAACTTACTGACGAAGTCCATGGCGGGTTTGGAGACCGCGATCCGTCCGTCCAGCTTGTGGAACCACCGGCGGCTGACGTAGCGCCAGAGGCGGTAGAAGCGGGTGCCCTTGTAAGCGTGGAACGTGCCGACGTTCACGGAGTTGGAGCAGTGCAGAACCGTGATTGGCAGGGCTGGGGCCATGGGCTCGTGCAAGTGAATGATGTCGAACTGCTCCCGTTGCAGTAGGTCGCGGACCTCCGGCTCCAGCCAGACCGAGACGGTAATCCGCGCGACGGCGCCGCCAGTGGGGAAGGGAACCGGCCGTCCCATGGGGATGAAGTCCGGCTCCAAGACACGCTCGCGGGAGTTCGCCAGCGGAGCGATGATTTTCACGGTGTGGCCCTTGAGGCGGAGCTCCCGGGCGAGGTTGGAAATGTGGTCGTTGACGCCGCCAGGCGCGCCGTAGTCGTACGGTGAGACCAACGCCACTTTCAATGGGCGCCTCCGAGAGGAGAACCCCACCTGCGGCAACGGCGTCACTGCTTCCGCCATACATCCTCCGGTTGCCGGCCCAGGCGCCCGGGCCCGTCGGTGTACGTGTAGGAGTGCACCGACGGGCGCGTTTTCTGGCGAGGCATCACACTTCGTCACCGGCAATGAACGCTTCCACCATATCGTGAGCGATGTCGTCTGGGAATTGCTTTGGTGGCGATTTCATGAAATATGAGCTCGGTGCTTCGAGCGAGCCGCCGATACCGCGGTCCAAAGCTAGTTTGGCGCAGCGAACGGCGTCCACCACGACTCCGGCTGAGTTGGGGCTGTCCCAGACCTCCAGCTTCAACTCCATATTAAGCGGAACGTCGCCGAAGGTGCGGCCCTCGATGCGAATGTGGCACCACTTGCGGTCGTCCAGCCAGGGGACGTAGTCGCTGGGACCGACGTGCACGTTGCGGGGGCCAAGATCATAGGGAAGCTGGGAGGTGACGGCGTTGGTCTTGGACTCTTTTTTGGACTCCAGGCGCTCGCGCTCCAGCATGTTGAGGAAGTCGGTATTGCCGCCGAAGTTGAGCTGGTAGGTGCGCTCGATCTTCACGCCGCGGTCCTTGAAGAGGTTGGTGAGCACGCGGTGCGTGATGGTGGCGCCGACCTGGGATTTGATGTCGTCGCCGACGATGGGGACGCCGGCGTCCTTGAAGCGCTTGTTCCAATAGGGCTCGCGGGCGATGAACACCGGAATGCAGTTCACCATGCCGACCTTAGCGGTGAGCACCTGCTCCACGTACCACTTGGTAGCCTCCTCGGAGCCGACCGGAAGATAGTTGATGACTACGTCCACCTCCCGTTCCTTCAGGATGCCCACGATATTGGCAGTGGGCCCGGGGGCTTTTTCGATGACCTGCGACAGGTACTTGCCGAGGCCATCGTGCGTCATGCCG
>JBJKQC010000334.1:0-3200 GCA_046705745.1 Dehalococcoidia bacterium | reverse complement strand
TTCTCGGCCTGGCCGCTCCCGTGCCCTCTGCCATGTACAGCGGACTCACCGCCAACGGAGTCCCCGCCGCCCAGGCCACCGAACTATCCCACCTGCCGGCGATTGGGTATCTGTTTGCCGCCTTCCTGGGCTACAACCCCTTGCAGTCGCTCCTCGGCTCACACCTCCTGGCCACGCTCCCGGCTGCTGATGTGGCGGTCCTGGTATCCAAGCAATTTTTCCCGACCCTGATCGCCGGACCCTTCCACGCCGGGCTGGTCATCGTGTTCACCTTCTCGCTCATGATGTGCCTCATTGCCGCCGGTGCGTCGTGGCTGCGCGGCGGGCACTATGTGTACGGAGAACCCACCGAGTCGGCGGGCACGGACGATCATGGGGGTGAAGCCTGAGCGCGCCGGCCGATGTGTATTGAACGAGGTGTGCCACGCCGTGAGGAGACACTTCTGCCATTTCCTAGGGCCGGATAGCGAAACGTCGCGCATCATGCCGCTCAGGCATCGTTTCTCCCAGGGGAAGGCCAACGGACAGCAACCCTGCGCATGCTCCGACGGACGGCAGGGACGCGCACGCGCGGGAATTGGGCGGGGACGCAGCCCCCGCCCTCGCCTGAACGACTGAACGGTTGCTCTGACGAGATGCTACCGACGGATGGCCCGGCGCCACCAATGGCGCCGGCCTCTCTCGCTGCCACCGTGCGAGAAGGGGCGCCGACTCGGCTTCCAAGCCCGCGCCGGCCGAGACGAGGCGAAAAAGCAGACGTACGTCAGGGCCACGAGACCCACTCCCGCCCAACCGGCTGGCACCGATAGGCGGATCGCCAGGGCGTTGAGGGCCAGGGATACGACGAGCAAAGCTACTCCCGTGACGAGCATTAGCATGGCCGAAACAGCTATGGCGCGCCGGAGGCTGGGGATGTTTCTCAGGGGACGCCAAAAGCGGCGCCTGGCCGGACGGGCCGTGTGAGGCGTGGCTGGTAGGCCTTCCTCGACCATTGCGAGGATCGATTCGATTTCCTCCTGGTAGCGTTGCTTCATCCCCTTCCTCCTTTGCGAGACGAACAACCAGTGCTCACCGTCTATGCCGCTGATTTTGGATAGCGATCACCCCATGATCGACCGGCTGCGGCGACCCCTACAGCAATCGTCCCAGCGCCCAGCGACTGGGCGTCTTGCGGCCTGGCAACAGCCCGCAAGACGCATCCTGCGATCGGTTGATGCCTTCTTCCTCCTCGCTGATCAGTGAGACCACCAGAATATGCCACGGCGGCGATCGCTGGTATAGGGCACCTCATTTCCACCGAACGCTATGGTGATTCCCATGATGGTGCCGTGAAGCGGAAGGCGCGGCCCGTGAGTGACCCATGCCGGCCTGGCCTGTAACCAGCTCTGCACGGGCAGCAGGTGGATGGCAGGCCGTTAAGCGCTCACCCCCGGGCTAGCGCCGTGTTTCACCTCCTCATCACAAAGTTGTGGTTTCCGTCCATCTGCACATCACATTTCTTGTGGATGGTTTGGATAGATTCCCATGGCAGCCTGATGTCCGACACTGTACTCCTGCCCCGTTGGGCAGGCGGAGCGGTCATGTCGGCCTGTCGGCTGAGCGTTGTTTACATGGAGAGCGCTTGGACCGCGCTCAGCAGAGGCAGCGCGCTTGATAACCGAAAACATGGGCCTGGGAGGAGTCGGCGTGCCTCGCTGCTTGGCGTGCAATGGCAAGACCAGCAGACGTACGGAGCCGCGCGTGCGGACGATGCCTGGCGTCGATTGGGCCGGCGCAGTGGGTGGGCCATCCGAACCAAACGATGGCTCCTCCGTGCCATCGTCCGAGCATTGGCGTCGGGAGAGCATAGAGGCGCTGGCCGGGGTGGAGGGCCGCACCGATTTCGTCCAATGCCTAGGTCCATAGAGTTAGACTCAATGCAGGGGAGGGACCGATGAGTGGCGCAACCTTCGTATTGCTCAGCTTCGAAGGACCCGACCCGTACTCGCGAGCGGGTGGACTGGGTACACGCGTTGGCGAGCTTTCCAGCAGCTTGGCCGGCATGGGATACGAGACGCACCTTTTCTTCATCGGAGACCCTGCGCTTCCCGGCTATGAGGTGCGACAGGGCGGGTATCTCCATCTGCACCGCTGGTGCCAATGGATAAGCCGGTACCATCCGAACGGGGTGTACGACGGGGAAGAGGGCAAGTGGCGGGACTGGAATACCTCGTTGCCGGCTTGGCTTGTGGCCGACACCATCGGCCATGCCGTTGCCGAAGGCCGGCCGGTTATCGTCCTAGGGGAGGAGTGGCACACCGCTGCATGCATGGTCGCATTGCGGGGAATGATCGATCAGGCGGGTTGGGATGGTCATGTGCAATTGGCATGGAACGCGAACAATACGTTCGGGTTTGACCGTATCGATTGGGAAGCGCTCCAACGCGCGGCGATCGTTACCACCATCAGTCGTTACATGCGCACCTTGCTGGCCATGAGAGGGGTGGAAGCGCGAGTGGTCCCGAACGGCCTGTCCGCCGCGTGGCTGGTCCGGAGCGCGGATGCCCGCTGTCCGCTAGCCGGTGATCTCTTCCGAGACCGCGTTGTGCTGACGAAGGTCGCGCGGTGGGACCCCGACAAGAACTGGGAGGCGACCGTGACGGCAGTGGGTGCGTTGAAGCGGCTGGGCCTGCGGCCGCTGCTAGTGGCGCGCGGGGGCATCGAGCCGTATGGGCAATATGTCCTGGAGCGCGCCGAGCAGCAGGGACTAAAAGTCCGGCACGTCAACTGGTCCAAGCCGGGCGTTGTACCTTTGGTGGAGGCACTTCGGGCTGGCGGATACGCCGATCTATTCGCGCTCGACAGCCCGCTCAGCCAGGAACAGGCCAAGTTCCTCTACAGCGGCTCGTTCGCGGTGCTGGCCAACAGTGCAATAGAGCCGTTTGGGCTGGTGGGGCTCGAGACGATGGCGTCCGGTGGCCTGGCCTTCGTGGGTTGCACCGGCGAGGACTATGCGACCAACGGCTACGACGCATGTTGTGTGCAGTCGAAGGACCCTTGGGAGCTGGTGCGTCATATCTCCCGGCTGCTCGATGCGCCGGCAAAGGCGGCCGCCATGCGCCGAGCGGCCCGGGCCACGGCGGCCCACTTTACTTGGGACATGGTCATTCAGCGTGTCCTGATTCCTAGCCTCGGGTTGCCCTTGCCCATCGCGAGTTAGG
>JBJKQC010000333.1:0-4428 GCA_046705745.1 Dehalococcoidia bacterium | reverse complement strand
ATCAACGAGCTACCGGACCTTACCGAGAGACTCCAGGTCGGCCTTTTCAACCTGATGGAGGAGAGAGACATACAGATAAGAGGGTACCGGGTCAGGCTGCCGCTTGATATTTTCCTGGTTGCCAGCGCAAACCCGGAGGACTATACCAACCGGGGCCGGATCATCACCCCTCTCAAGGACCGCTATGGAGCGCAAATTCGGACGCACTACCCGCGCCACATCTCCCAAGAGATAGCCATCATGGAAAGCGAGCGGGCCCGCTTCTCGGGAACGGAGGAGCGGATCGTAGTGCCCCAGTATATGAAGGAGGTCCTAGCGGAGTTCACGGCACTGGCGCGGCGCCACCCGGAAATCAACCAGCGCTCTGGCGTGAGCGTGAGGGTGTCCATTGCCAATTATGAGACCGTGTTGGCCAATGCCCTGCGCCGGAGCATTCTGGCCGGTGAAGATGTGGCGGTGCCAAGGCCTAGTGACTTGCCTTACGTGGTGTCCTCGACCCTCGGCAAAATCGAGCTTGACACTATGGAAGAGGGGCGCGAAGCGCGCGTCTTGGAGGACTTGATCAAGAAAGCCGTGCTCACGGTCTTCGACCACACCCTAACGGCTGCGGACTTTGAAAAGCTATTGACGGCCTTCGAGGAAGGTGCCTCCCTGGAGACGGGCCCGGAGGTCCCTGCCAAAGCGTATGTCAACGCATTGTCCAAGCTCCCAGGTTTCACCGACGCGCTGCGCCGGCTGAACGTAGGCGAAGACGAGGCGGCCATAGCTTCCGGCATGGAGTTCATCCTGGAAGGCTTGCACCTGAACCGCCGGCTCAACCGGGACCGTGTAGAAGGCCGTTACCGCTACCGGGTCTAAGCATCCTGCTCGGCGCGAACGCCATCTAATCATTAGCGGCGAGAATCGGGGCTCAAACCGGAGCGCCTTTTCAAAGAGGCGAGCTCGAAATTGCGGCCTCTAGGGCCGTCAATTATGGAAGGAGGCCATTGATAAATGGCAGAGGAACCCCAGTACGATGTCGTCATCATAGGGGGTGGCGCGGCAGGGCTGGCGGCCGCTATCTATTCAGTCCGGGCGATGCTCAAGACACTGGTTATTGAGAAGCAGGCGGTAGGTGGGCAGATCCTCTACACGGGTGAGATCGAGAACTATCCAGGCTTCCCGGAGCCCATTAGCGGAACGGACCTGGCCATGCTTTACCAAAAGCAAGCAGAGCGTTTCGGCACCGAGTTCGCGTACGACGCGGTGAAGGCCCTGGATATCCAGGGACCGGTCAAGCGGGTCATAGGCGAAGAACGGGAATATACGTCCAAGACGGTGATTGTAGCCACGGGCGGCGAGCACAACAAGCTAGACGTACCCGGGGAGGAGGAACTCTCCGGCCGAGGCGTCTCTTACTGCGCGACCTGCGACGGCAACTTTTTCAAAGATATGGATGTGACCGTGGTGGGCGGCGGCGACGCAGCCTTGGACGAAGGTCTGTATCTCACGCACATGACCAAGAGCGTGACCGTTGTGCACCGGCGCGACCAGCTTCGGGCGAGCCGTATTCTGCAACAGCGGGCCTTTGACAACCCCAAGATGCACTTCATCTGGGACAGCGTCGTCCAGGAGATCAAAGGCAACGGAGCTGTCAAGAGCGTAGTGCTCAAAAACGTCAAGTCCGGTGAGGTTTCGGAGCGCTCCACCGACGGCGTGTTCGTCTACATTGGTTTTCACCCCATCAACGACTTCATGCGTGGGTCGGTAGAACTGGACAAGGCCGGTCATGTAGTCACCGACTTGCAGATGCACACCAACGTCCCGGGAGTCTTCGCCGCCGGTGATGTGCGGACGTTCTCCGACCGGCAGCTAGGCAACGCGGTCGGTGACGGCATCGCCGCCGCCCTTGCGGCATACCGCTACATCCAGGAAGGCTCCGCAAGCCCTGACCTAGATGAGCAAGGTCGTCCGCGGATCGGCACACAAGCGTGATGTGCTGGACGTGACATCCTCAAGGGGCAGTCATTCAACTGCCCCTTTTTCTTTTCTAACCCAAGCGCCTACGTACTTCCCGATCACAGCGTGCCACGCACTAGCTGCCTAATCGAACGCCTTCTCTCCCGTCCCTCGCTAACGGAACGACTGGTCTGGAATCGCGCGGGGTGGCAACCACACGTGGGTGGGGCGCTTTCGCACGAACGCACGCCGCCCTGCTCCCGGGCGAGGAGGTACCTTGGGTATGAGTAAGGAGGTAAGTCATGCAGATGGACGACCACACCAGCCGCGAGCAGAACAAGCCTTACGACCAGTCAGACCTGGGAGTCGCAATACGACCGCGCGGCGACTGGAACAGATGGGACGACGCCATTGACTGAGTCAAGAAGGAAGGCGATGGCGACAACGAACTGACGCCCGGCGAGATCCGTGAGATGATGGACGACTTTCAGCGGCTGAAGAACAAGGGAATGGGATCCAGCGGAGACCCGGCGAAGGTCTACCAGGAAGCGCACCAAGGCCGCCGGGCTGCATCGTCCGGGGGGAGGGAGCATGCCTGAGAAAGAACACGAACGCAACCAACAGGACGTGCCCGAAAAAGAGTACAAGAACGTTCCAGGTAATCAAATCCCCAACGTTCAGGAAAGTAAGTAGGGCCGCAAGAGGCACCAGGGCCGCGAGGCGCGAGAAGAATCCGCATAACGGGGGTAACGTCCCAACAAAGGGAAAGGGCGGCCGTCGGGACGGTCGCCCTTTCCCTCATCTTCGTGCATCGCGTACTAGCTGGTCAGGAATTCCAGCACCGCCTTGTTGAACCCCTCCGCGTGCCGCTGGGGGACAAAGTGGCCACCGTCCTCAAAGGTAATCAGCCGCGCGCCCGGAATCCGTTTTGCCGTCTCCTCGCCCATCTCATAGGCGTTGACTTCGTCGTCACGAGCCCAGACCACCAGTGTCGGCGCCTTGATTAACGGCATTCTCCGCAGCGTGTTGTATCGCTGCCGAGTCTTGGGCTCCGTCATGTGCTTCATGACCTTGCCGAACGCCTCTCCATGGCCGGGCAGTCCGTTCTTCTTGATGAAGGCGGCCGCGATCTCTTCCACGTCCACCGTGCCCTCGGGAAACCGGTGGCTGAGCTGCGTCCGGATTTGCTCCGGCGTCGGCACCTTGAACTCCACCATGTTCTGCAAGGGCCGGGTAGCCGTCCCGCCGCCCGCGACATTGACCACCTTGTTCAGCCGGTCCGGGCTCTCATACGACAGCAGCGTGACTATCCAGCCGCCCATGGAGTGGCCCACCACGTTGGCCTTGGAAATGCCCAGGACATCCATAAATTCCCGGACATGGTCCACCAAGTACGCGAAGGAGAACTCCTGGTCCAACACATCACCCAGCCCCCAGTTCAGGCAGTCGATGGCGTAGACGTGGAGCTTCTCTGAGAGCGGGCCAATGTTCCGTACCCACGTCTCGCAGCCGCTGGTCCAGCCCGCGCCGTGAATCAAGATAGTCGGATAGCCGCTGCCCGCCTCCCAGTACCGGGTCTTGCCGTGGCTCATCTCCGCGTACTTTTCCGTCCAGACCTTTGTCGTCGTCGCCATGAACGCTCCTCCTTCGTCTCCTGTATCCGTCTAGCAGCTTTCTACTTGAGCCGGCGCGTCTTGTCCAGCCCCTCGGGCTCTTTGACAGCCCCTCCGCTGTCCCCTAAAGTGCGTTGCCGCCAACCCTTCCATAGGAGATGAACAATGCCCATCGGCTGGGCGATCGTGAGCACAGGGCGCCATCCAGACACGAAGATGGCGCCTGCCATCAATGCAGCGGGGGGAACGGCTATTGCTGCCGTGGTCAGCCGGGATAAGGAGCGAGCGGAGGCATTTGCCCAAAAACACCGGGCTGCCCAGGCCTACGACAACCTAGATGACATGCTGCGAGACCCCGCGGTTGATGTCGTTTACATTGCATCGCCTAACGCGTTGCACAAGGAACAGACCCTGCAGGCTGCGCGGGCGGGCAAGCATGTGCTGGTGGAAAAGCCCATGGCCCTCAGCGTCGCAGACTGTCAGGACATGGTAGAGGCCTGCGCCAAAGCCGGCGTGAAGTTAGGCGTTGGCTTCCACCTAAGGGCGCACCCCGGCCATCAGCATCTGCGTGATCTCGTCCAGGGCGGCAAGCTCGGGACGGTTGCCCTTTCCGAGGCCAACTGGGGACGGGGCACCCCAGGGCAGGTGAAACCTCCGCCCCGCCCTGCCCAACAGGCGTGGTGGGACAAACCTGAGATGGTCGGCGCCGGCGCTTTCATGGCGACCGGCGTGCACTGTGCGGACACATTGCGCTTTGTCCTTGGCCGTGAAGCCGTCGAAGTCATTGCTCTCACGGACGCATCGCCCGAGGACCCGCTGGAAGAGCTGTTGACCCTGATGATGCGAATGGATGATGGATCCCTGGCCAGCATCATGA
>JBJKQC010000332.1:0-3584 GCA_046705745.1 Dehalococcoidia bacterium | reverse complement strand
GTATGACACCCCCCGCGACGTGGGCGCCGACCGCGTGGTCGATGCCGCCGCCGCCTACCATCTCTACGGCGGCCCTGCCATCGTTGTCGACTTCGGCACCGCCACCGTCTTCGACGCCATCTCCGCCGATGGCGCCTACCTCGGCGGCGCTATCTTCCCCGGTATCAACATCTCCGCCGAATCACTCTTCCTCCAGACCTCCCAGTTGCGCCGGGTGGACTTCCAACCGCCGCCGGCAGCTATCGGTAAGAACACGGTCCACTCCATCCAGTCCGGCCTCGTCTTCGGCTACGCCGGTCTCGTCGAGTCCATGGTCCGCCGTTACAAGGAGGAACTTCAGGCCCCCGGCGCCCCCGTGATCGCCACTGGTGGCCTGGCCGGCCTCATCGCCGGACAGACCTCATCCATTGACATCGTCAACCAGGACCTCACCCTCCAGGGGCTTCGCCTCATCCATCAGCTCAACATCGCTCAGCCTGTCCCCTCGGACGCCGGAGGCCAGCTATGAGCCCCCATGTGCAGCGCCTGCTTCCTTCCCCCTGAGGGGGAAGGCTAGGATGGGGGCCTGAGCATCGGCCAGGCAGGACGTATAACTGTGCAACAACACCCAACCACCGGCCCCTTCTCGGGCAAGCGCGTTATCCTCGGCGTCAGCGGCAGCATCGCCGCCTACAAGGCCGCCGACCTGGCCAGCAAGCTCACGCAGGCCGGTGCCCTCGTCGATGTCCTCCTCACGCCCGCCGCGACCCGCTTCGTCTCGCCGTTGACATTCCGCAGCCTCACCCATCGCGCTGTCGTCACCGACCTGTTCGATGTGGGTTCGCCCGAGGCCGTCGAGCACGTCGCCATCGCCAAGGCCGCTGACATCCTCGTCGTCGCCCCAGCCACGGCCGACATCCTGGCCAAGCTCGCCCATGGGCTTGCCGATGACCCCATCGGCGTTACCGCCCTGGCCACCGCCGCTCCCGTCCTCGTCGCGCCCGCAATGGACGCCAATATGTGGCAACACCAGGCCGTTCAGGCCAACGTCCGTGCACTGGAAGAGCGCGGCGTCACCGTCGTCGGCCCTGCCGAGGGCCGCCTCGCCTCCGGCCTCATGGGCTGGGGACGCCTCGTGGAAGTCCCGGAGCTGCTCGGCCGCATCGCCCAAGTCCTCGGCCGCCAAGGCGACCTCGCCGGCAAGACCGTCGTCGTCACCGCCGGCGGCACACAGGAGCCCATAGACCCTGTGCGCATCGTCACCAACCGCTCGTCCGGGAAGATGGGCTACGCCATCGCCGAAGCCGCCCGTGACCGTGGAGCGCAGGCCGTCCTCTTTACCGCTCCCACCGCCTTGCCCGACCCTCCCGGCGTCCAGACCGTCCACGTTCGCAACGCCCACGAGATGCGCGATGCCGTCCTGGCGGCGTGCCGCTCTGCCCACGCCCTCGTCATGGCCGCGGCTGTCGCCGACTATCGGCCGGTAAGCCCCAAGGCCCGCAAGATCAAAAAAGAGGACACTGCCGCCCTTCGCATCGAGTTGGAGCGCACCCCTGACATCCTTTCCGAGGCTCCCCGCGGCATTGTCCGTGTCGGGTTCGCTGCCGAGACCGGCGATCTCCTGGCCAACGCCCGCGCCAAGCTGGAGGCTAAGGCCCTGGACCTCGTCGCCGCTAACGACGTCACCCAACCCGGCGCGGGCTTCGACGCCGACACCAACCGTGTCACCCTCGTCACCCGCGACACCGCCGAAGAGCTTCCCCTCCTCTCGAAATATGACGTCGCCATGCGAATCCTCGACCGCGTCGCGGCCCTCCTCGTCGTCCCCAAGCCTTCTTCCTCCGTCCGCTCGTAGGAGCGTGCGGCCTGCGCGGCCTGAATAGTGGCCTGTGGGAGGCGGAGGGCAGGTCACCGCCGTAGGGACGTTCAACTCAACGCGCTCACCTCCTCCCTGAAAGTCATTGTTCGGCCCAGGCAGTTGGCCGACAAAAAAGCGGGGGGGCTTGTGCGCCCCCGCCCTTTGCTCACTGCCTACCGCCCCTGGAGACCGTTCGTCCTGAGCCTGTCGATGGACGCCCTCGAACGGTCTCCAGGGTTACCGCTTACTCTTCACTACGTCCCGTACTTGGTTATCCACGCCTGTTGCTGGGCGTTCGTCCCGTACTTCGGGTAGGTCGCGTCAAAGAGTGGTGCGTTCTGCTTCGTCTCCGCCTCGTCCGCCGCGCCCTGCGTCGGCTCGAACGGGATGGATCCCATCGCCTTCTGGATTGCCGCCGCCGCCGTCGGGTCCTGCACCATCGCCCAGAACGAGTCCTGCAACGCCTTCGTGACGTCGTCGGGAGTGTTCGGCGGCAGCACGAATGGCTTATCAAAGCTTGGGTATGACATCAGTCCTATCCAGGTCTTCTGCTGGTCTGGCGTCAGGTAGTCCACCACATTCTTCGCCGTCCACGGCCCGCCTTCCGACGAGTCTCCGGGCTTCGTGTTCGGGTTGGTCATACTCACGAACTGGAACACGTTCCCGTCCTTCTCCCACCCCGGCCGCGTCGTCGGCAGTCCGGCCCAGCCGCTGCCGCCATTGCTCGTCAGGATGTTCACATTACCCTGCTGGAAGTCCACCAGTGCCTCGGAGGAAGACCCGAAGTTGGTGATGCCGTAGTACTGCAACGGCAAGTCCAGCGTGTCGGCCAGCCACATCAATGAAATATCTCTCGCCTGGAGCTGGCCTGCGGACAGCGTATCCGTCCCTTCCTTGATGGGGCCTTTCGTGCCGTTCTCGGCATCAGCCAGTGTCTGGTAGGGCAAATCGTTCGAGTCGCCAAAATGGCGGCCCAAGACCGCGAAGTCTGACGTAGAGATGGCCCCTACAATCCGCCAACCGCTGGCGCTGTAGTTCACGCCTTGGAGATACTTCTGCTGGTACCACCCAGTAGCCGACATGGTGCCGATGGTCAGGCCGTCCGGCTTGGCCGCCCACACGTAGTTCAGCCCGGCGGTCTGCGGAGTCTTGTTCTGCACAACAACACTTGGGTTGCCCGGAATGAATTTGGGCCACTGGGCCGACAGCGCCCGCGCTATGATGTCCGATCCTCCGCCCGCGCCATAGGGCACCACGACGGTGATGGTCTTCCCCTTGAAGTATGCCGCCACGTCGAATGAAGACGTAGGCGTCGCCTGCGCCATCGGCGCCGTCGGCGTGGCCCCGCCGCTGGACGAAGTCGGTGTTGGCGTTGCCGTCGACGCCCCGCCACCGCCGCACGCGGTCAGTCCAGCGACCGCGAGCATCCCAACGAGCCCTGTCGCCAGGACCCGCCACAACTTCCCTACCATGAATCGCATGCCTATTCCCCCTACTTGTTATTGATTTCCCGCCCATGGAAAACGGGCCCGCGCTGTGCCACGGGCCCGTTCCCTTAAGGACCGGACAGTCGAGAGGCGGGCATCATGATACACCGCCCTTCCATCGTTTCCACCACCTTCACTTCGACCGAAGGGGTTTTCCCCTTCGGCAGCCATTGCCTCCTTTGGCAATGGGGCACCTTTCGCCCGAACATAAGGACGAGGGCGTCCGCAGCGGCGGACGCCCTCGTCGCTCTGCTCACTAC
>JBJKQC010000331.1:0-3390 GCA_046705745.1 Dehalococcoidia bacterium | reverse complement strand
CGGATCGCCGTGATCATGGCGCGCGACGACGTGTACGGCGGTCGCGTCGAGCAGGCCCTCGATCGCCTCGACCAGTTCGACCTCACCGCCCTCAGCGGCCCCGAGCGCGGGCTCGTAGCGCAGGCGCGGATCCACGCGCTCTGGTGGCTCGGCGGCCCTTCGGGTCTCCAGGACTTGGTCGGACCGCTGCTTGATGACCCGAACGTCGTTGATGGTGTTCGCGGCATTGCCCGAGGAGTGTCGGTCATTCTCAGAGCCACTACGGATGGCCCACTTCCAGAAGCGGCACGCGTGCTCGGTGAACTAGCTGAGGTTCAGTCAAGGGCGGCACAACCCTTCTTCGCGGCCATCAGCTACAACAATCTGCTATTCGTTGAGTTGGTAAGGGGGGAGTATCGGAGCGCCGCACAGGCGGGGGAACTAGCTCTCGAGCATTTCGGGAGAGTTCATCCCTCGCCCGAAGAAACGCATTCGTCACAGTTTGGGCTAGCGCGGGCCTATGCTGAGCTTGGCGATTTCGACACGGCGATCCAACATCTAGAAGACGCCGTCGCGTCCGATTCGATCTATGGCGCCGAGCAATGGTTCGATGGCGCGTCGATGCTCGTGGTGCTGGGGGAGTCCGAGCGCGCGCGACAACTCCTCGAGAGAGCGCACGCCCAACGTGGCCCAAACCGAGATGCTTACCTCATTCCTGATGCCCTCGCAAGGTCGCGATTGGCGCTGGCAGATGGCCAATACGACGAAGCTTGCGAGATCCTAGCCCGAGACCTGAGACACCTCCCCGTTTCTGATGTCGGGTCGTGGCTCACGTGGAGCTACGCCCGTGCCGTGGCCGCCGCTGTCGCGGGTCGCGACTCCGAAGCCCAGGGTTGGTTTGACACGGCAAGAGATCTTGCAGACAAGCAAGGCTCCATCCACTTCGCTGCGCGACTCCGTCTGCTCCGCACGCTGCTTCCGGTCGCCACAGGCAGCCTGGAGGATGCGGCAGGTCAAGCTGGCTCCTTTGCGCTGCTCGAACTTGCGGACCTCCTGGCAATGAATCTCCACAGGTTCGACCGTATGCCACCGAGCTTGGTCCACTCGCTTGAGGGGCATCGACGTCGATGGCTGCCTCTACTGCGCCGCGCAGCAAGTGGTCCGCTCACGCCCAATGCTCTGGCTGCCGCCGCGCTGCTCGATCGATTCGGTGAGACGCGCGATATCTCGCTGCTCCGGTCACTTTCCAAGACCCGAGCGAAAGGGGTCCATACGGCGGATCTGGGTCTCAATCTCATCCGGCTTCGCAGTCCGAAACTCGCGATACACGACTTGGGGCGGACCACGCTGAACATCGGCGAGCGCTCCGTCGACCTGGCTGCAGTCCGTCGGAAGGCAGCCGCCGTGCTCGTGTACGTTCTGGCTCGGCCTGGGTTGATGGCGGTCCGCGAGCAGCTGCTTGACGCACTTTGGCCGGACCTTGATCCGGCAGCTGCGCTGAACAGCCTCAACCAGACTCTGTATTTCCTGCGTCGTGACATTGACCCGTCATTTGATGACGACCTGTCGCCCCGCTACATCCGACTCGAGGGTGAACTCATCTGGCTAGATCGAGACTTGGTATCCGCTCGGAGCGTCGCCTTCGCTGAGGCAGCTGGGCACGTGCTTGGTTCTCAGCCACTGGAGCTTCAGGGGGCATTTGACGCATTCGAGGCCTACTCAGGCAAGTTCGCGCCAGAGTTCGAGTACGATGACTGGGCAAGCGGCCGCCGGGACACGCTCCACGCCAGTTACTTGCATCTTGCGGATGCGATCATCTCGGGCCTCGTGGAGCACCGAGACCTTCATCGCGCAACCGATGTCGCCCTCAGGGTGTTAGCGCTCGATCCATCGGCGGAGCGCTTCGAACGGGGCCTAATCTGGCTGTACGGACGACTGGGCGCCAGATCGGCCGCTGCGGAGCAGTACTCCCACTACGCCGGGTCGCACAAGGACGACTACGGCGCTGATTTGCCCACCTTCACTGACATCATGGACAACCCACTAGGTAATCCTGCGTATTGACACCCTTCGCTCGCGCCACCTATAGTCCCGCCACTCGCTAGTACTTCAGTACTAGGGAGAGTAAGACGCTCGGACGCGCTGAAGCCTCGCCTGAAATGGGCACTTAGGGCGGGGCGGAGCGAGTAGTGCAACCGACCGACGGGTATTCGTCCGGTCGGTTTTCGTGTCCTTGGGCACGAGAGCCGCGCCATCACGAGCGTGGAGCGGTGAGATGTCGATCAAGGGTTTCTAGGGTATCGGGCGTTCGCTTCGGCAGGATTCGATGGAAATGGGCTCTCGACTCATCGTCCGTGTGATGCCGCTACTGGCATTGTTGGCGATCCTTGTTGCAGGAGGGGCCGGCGTCCGTCCGCTCTAGGGTACTAACCTACGATGGTACCTATGGGCGGGTGTAGACTGGCTTAAGCAGGGCTTAGCCTGCTTTCAGTCGCCTGTACGAGAGCGTGCCGCCCTTGTCGAAGCGTTATCAGATCTACTTGATGGCCGTCATCTTGACGGCCATCATTGTCTTTGTCGGATCCGTGGCGATTTGGCCCCTCTCGCGGTCCATCTACGGGTGGGAAGGGGTCTGTTTCTGGATTCTCCTGACCCTCGTTGCGTCTGCCGTCCCAGTCCAGCTCCCCAGCGGGCCGCTCCTCAGTGTGTCCATCGCGCCAATCTTGGCCGTCGCTGCCATCGGAGGACCCGGGGCGGCTGCAGTAGTCACGGCCATCGGCAGCACTGAGTGGCGAGAGGTCCGCGGCCGCATACCCTGGTACGGAAGCCTGTTCAATCACGCAGCGCTCGTTATCCCGGCTGTCGCGGCCTCAATCGCGTACACCCTCATAGGTGAGGTCACTTTCTCACCGAGCCCCTTCTCCCTCGGCGGGCTCGCGGTTGCCGGCGCCGTTTACTTCACATTGAACGCGCTGCTTGTGTCGGTGCTGATTGGCCTGCGCAATGATGAGCCGCTCCTATCGGCACTTCGTGGTGACTTGAGGCTTGTGGCCGGCAACCTCCTCGGAATGGCACCCCTCGCCTGGCTTATCGCGACCGTGTGGCAGGTCGCATGGTGGGGAACCATCATCTTCGCTCTTCCCCTGTACACAACACGCGGCGCATACCAGCGCGTCGTCGAGATTCGGGACATGTTCACGCAGACGGTGCGGGCGCTGGCGTCGGCGGTGGACGCGCGGGATCCGTTCACGGCGAAGCACAGCGAGAACGTGCAGGCGATCGCGGTCGACATCGGGCGGGTCATGCGCTGCAGCCAGGAGGAACTGGAGGCGCTGGAGTGGGGCGGATTGCTCCATGACATCGGGAAGATCGGCGTCCGGGACGACGTGCTGCTGAAGCAGGACAAACTCA